>JAEUWI010000103.1 GCA_016791475.1 Candidatus Hydrogenedentota bacterium | reverse complement strand
GCCTTCAGCCTTCAGCCTTCAGCCTTCAGCCTTCAGCCTTCAGCCTTCAGCCTTCAGCCTTCAGCCTTCAGCCTTCATCCTTCAGCCTTCATCCTTCATCCTTCAGCCTGCAGCCTGCAGCCTACAGCCTAGATCTTCGGGATATACCCCTCAATCTTCTGATTCCGCGCGAAGGTTTCATCCAGCGTCGTCAGCCGAATGCGCAAATGTTCCTGCAGAATGCTGCACTGGACCGTATCGGCGATGAGACTCGCCTCGCCGCCGCCTTCGGGGTATTGCTTGCTGGTGATCAGTTCCCAGGCCTTGGTGTAAGCCGCGTGGGCCCCTTTCAGCTTGTCATTGTCGTTCACCCAGCTATAGCCCTCTTCGTAGAGCTGATCGCCGTGCGTCTTGAGCTGCTCCGCCGCCGTTATCTTGTCTTCCACCGACATCTCCGTCTTCACCATCGCCGCCTCCGGCGTGGGGGCCTCCGGGTCGGGCGTGAGAAAGGCAATCACATTAATCGTCGTGGCCATGGCCACCAGAAGTATGGGGGCGAGGTAACGCTTCGCCCCCGGCGCATGCACAGGGGAGAGTGTCGGCGAAGCAGGCCGCTGGGGCAGCACCTCGCCAATGGCGGTCTTCGGGTCTCGTGGTTGCAGTTGGCTCATGGTTGCCGCTTGGTTGAGGCTTCAGACTTCAGGCTGTAGGCTGTAGGCTGTAGGCTGTAGGCTGTAGGCTATAAGTTCCGGGTCACAGGCGTCAAGTCGAGAATCAGACCGATCAGACCGATCAGACCGATCAGACCGATCAGACCGATCAGATCCCTCCGATCAGTCTGATCCGTCAGATCGGTCCGATAGTTCCCTCCGTCCTGCCGCCTGCCGCCTGCCGCCTGCCGCCTGCCGCCTGCCGCCTGCCGCCTGCCGCCTGCCGCCTGCCGCCTGCCGCATGCCGCCTGCCGCCTCCAGCCTCCAGCCTCCAGCCTCCAGCCTCCAGCCTCCAGCCTCCAGCCTCCAGCCTCCAGCCTCCAGCCTTCCACCCCACCTGTTTCCACAGCACTACGGTTTTGCATTCCACTTCCCCCGTGTTATAGTGACGCACCATGCAAAATCTCTTCTGGTTCATCGTCGCGGCGGCCGCCCTGGGGCTGGCGTTTGTCCTGCAAAGTCCCTACATGGCCTTTGCAGTCTACACCTTTCTGCTGCTCGTCGGCCTGGCCCACTTTTCCTCCCTCGCCTGGCTCTCCGGGTTGGATTGCACCCGGACCCTCTCCAAGGAAACCGCGCTTCAGGGCGAAGAGGTCTCCATCAAGGTGGTGGTGGAAAACAAGCGCGGCTGGCCCATCCCCTGGATCTTCATCGAAGATTACCACCCGAAGGATTTCCCCCGCATGGGGCAAAATAAGCAACTGGCCTTCCTCATGCCGGGCCATTCGGTCACCCTGGAATACCGCCTTCAATGTCCCCGCCGGGGCTATCACCGCATCGGGCCGCTGCTGATGGAATCGGGCGATCTATTCGGGCTTCAGCGCCGCTTTCGCACCGGCGTGCAGCAGGACTACCTCTCCGTGCTGCCCACGGTCGCCTATATCGACACCTTCAACGTGGCCACCAAACGCCCCCACGGGCCCGTGCGACTGTCCAACCGGATCTACACCGACCCCACGCGCATCAACAGCATCCGCGAATACATCCCCGGCGATCCCTTGAACACCATTCACTGGAAGGCCACCGCGCGCACCGGCAAGCTCCACGTGAAGACCTACGAACCCTCCAGCGTAATCGGCGGCACGCTCGTGCTCGATCTGCACGACGCAAGCTACAAGCCCGAACGCAAAGAGGAGCGCATGGAACTGGCCATCACCACAACGGCCTCCATCGCCTATCTGCTCCAAATCTCCGGTGAACAGGTGGGCATGATTACCAATGCCCGTGATGCCGCCGAGGTGGCCCAGTACGAGATCGAAAAGCGGGAGACCCTGAGCCGCCAGGAGGTGGACGCCGAGGTAGAAGGCGAACTCCAGGGCACGCGAATCAGCCCCCTGTGCGTGGAAACCTCCCGCACGCCCTACCAGGCCCAGCGCATCATCGAAAACCTCGCCCGAGTGTTACCCACCGATGGCCTGGACGGCATGAACCTCGTGATGAACCAGTACCACATGCTCCCGCGCGACGCCACCCTCATGATCATTGCCCCCATCATCACCGAGCGCATGGCCCACGCCCTGGGCGCCATAAAACTGTCCGGTTTCAATGTCAGCGTATTCCTGATCATGGATCAGCGGGCCTACGAAGAAGCGGCCCGTTTTCTGGCTCCCCACAACATCCACGTCTTCCATATCGAGCACGAGCGCAGTCTGCATGAAATCTCTCCCGCCAAAATTGGGTAAGCGCCGCCCCGCGCTGGCGGGCACCGACTTCCACTCGCTCATGAACACCGTCGATCCCGACCTGAAGGAGATCGACGAGCGCGAGTTCGCGAAGGCGACCGATTTCCAGTCCCTCAAGCGGGATCCGGGGCCCACGGTGCGCACGCCGCCCCGGACGATGACCGATTTCATCGTCGATTTCATGACGCCCTTTCTGATTTTCATCATGTGCTACGCGGTGCTCTTCTTCCTCCTCGACGTACGCTTCATCTACACCGAAGTGAACGACAAGAGCTTCCGCTGGGTCGCCTTTTTCTTTCTCATGGGCATCGTCGCCTCCAACCGCATTCTCGCAAAGGACGCCACACCGGACGGCTACCTGCTCCCCGTCATTTTCGCGGGCACCATGGGGCTTTACACCCTCTCCATGTCCGCGTTGTACGAGAACAGCGGCTCCGTCGCGCGCCACTTTCTGAACGACGCGCCCTGGATCGCCACCGCCTTCAACATCGGCGTGGTGGTGCTCATCTGGTGGGTGGTCAACCGCCTGACCCACGAGTGCTGCATTGATGAAAACAAGACCGCCGGAGATGTGGGTATCCTCACCGGCACCGCGCGCAAGTTTCAGCAATCGCTGCGCCCGGAGGTAGCCGATCCCCTGGCGCACCTCTACGAAACCGAAGAGCACGCCGCCTTTGCCAGGGCCCAGGGCAAGGAATTCATGCCCATGAACGTGCTCGAAGCCTTCGACCCGACCGAGGGATGGAAGCCCAAAGCCAAGCCGAAGCCCAAATTCAACCTCGACGCATCCCAGCGCCTTTCCACGAAGCACCCCGGCATTTCCATCCTCTACTTTTCCGTACCGGTCATGTTCATCTTCACCCTCGGCATCCGCGTCGTCCAGCAGGGCGGGGAGAGCTGGGTGCAGTCCGGCCATCTCTACGCGGGCATCTACACGCTGGCCGCGCTGCTGCTCCTCCTTCTCACCAGCCTCGGCGGACTCCGGGAATACTTTCGCTCCCGCATGATCGCCATGCCCGCCCTCATGGGCTATTTCTGGATCGGCCTGGGCATCATCATGGCCGCCATGGTCATGCTCGCCGCCGCCCAGCTCCGCAAACCCGACCTGCCGCCCATCGCCATCGTGCAGGAGCACCAGACCGATTTCTGGACCCGCGGTTCCACCTTCGAACTCGCCGCCACCACCGCGAAGCCCATGGAGCTGCTGGCCCAGTCGAAATTCATGGACAATCTCGGCAAGGGCGTCCTCGCGCTCTTCGGCCTTTTCGCGCTCTATGGCGTACTCAAATTGATGGCCTCCGGCGCGGGCTGGATCGCCCGGCGGCGCCATCGCTTCCCCCGTTTCGTCGTCTGGTTCTTCGACCGGCTGGAGAAGCTCCTTTCCGCCATCACCAGCGTGCCGTCCATGCCCAAGATTCGCTGGCGCCCCCGCATCGATCGCGGCATCGCCACCAGCAGCCAGTACGAGAATTCTCTCGGCCAGCCCCAGGGCGACGAGCCCCTGACCCTCGACGATCATGTGGCCTATGCCTACGAGGCCCTCGGCGCCCTCGCCTACGATCTCGGCGTGCCCCGGGGCACCGGACAAACCCCCTACGAGTTCATCGACGCCTTTCCCAGGCCCCTGCGCAAATTGAAGAAGGATGCCCGAGAATTGACCCGGCTCTACGTCCAGTCGGCCTACTCCCGCCAGCCCCTTCAGCCTTCCGATGAGCAGGCCCTCCGCAAATTCTGGATCGCCTACAACCAGACCAGGCGGCGCGTGTTGCGATAGCCCTTCCCCTGGCCCCAGTTCCAAAGGCCCATGCCCCATACGCCCCCCTGAGTCCCATTTAATTGGCTTGAACCGCCAATTCCGAATTCTCTAGACTAGTGCTACAAACTCTTTTTTCAAAGGAAGCTCGAATGCAGTATCGGAAACTTGGGGTATCCCATCTTAAGGTCTCCGTCCTGTCGTTTGGCGCGTGGCAGTTGGGGGACCAGGGATACTGGGGAGGGGGCACACCCTACCGACCTCTGGAGGCGGTGCGCGCGGCAATCGACAGCGGCATCAACCTCTTCGACACCGCCGAAGTGTATGGCAACGGCGAGTCGGAACGTGTTCTCGGCCAGGCGCTGGGCACGGACCGAAAACGTGTGCTGGTCGCCACCAAAGTGTTACCCCATAATTGCACCCCGGAGCGCATTCGTGCCGCCTGCGAGGCCAGCCTGCGCCGCCTGGGTACCGACTACATCGACCTGTATCAGATTCATTGGCCCTTCCGACAGAAGCCGGTGCGTGACCTCCATGGCAACCCCGTGCCCGTGCAACCCAGTGTGATGCTGGCCTGCGACACCCTGCGCACCCTGCAGAACGAGGGTAAGGTGCGCCACGTTGGCCTGTCCAATTTCGGTCCACTCGACATGGACGACTGGTTCATCCACGGCACCGCCGAGTGCAATCAGATCGGTTACAACATCGTCAGCCGCGCCGCGGAATATAAAGTGCTTCCCGCATGTCGTCGGCTGCAGTTGGGGGTGCTCGCCTACATGCCCCTCCTGCAGGGGCTGCTCGCCCATCCCTGGG
This sequence comes from Candidatus Hydrogenedentota bacterium, assembly GCA_016791475.1. NCBI lineage: Bacteria > Pseudomonadati > Candidatus Hydrogenedentota > Candidatus Hydrogenedentota bacterium. The sequence continues at coordinate 5,508 of JAEUWI010000103.1, read as the reverse complement.
ACACCATAGACTCCCTGCCGGTGGCCCGTCGGCGCACACGACACTTCAGCGGACGCCGGGAAGGCGTGCGCCACGGCGGTGCCGGCTTTGAATCACTGCTGATGGAAACCATTACGGACCTGCGGCAATTTGCCGACGCCATCGGCGTGCCCTTTGCCACCTTGTGCATCGCCTGGGTGCTTGCCCAGCCCGGGATCACCAGTGCCATAGTCGGCGGTCGCTCGCCCGATCAGGTGCTGCGCAATATTCGCGCTGCCGAATTGAAGCTCGGCCCCGCCGCAATCGCCCGGCTCAACGAACTCTCCGGGCCGCTCAAAATCGCCATGGGCGACAATGCCGATCTCTGGCAGGATGAAAGCACCAGCCGGATACGCTAAGCGCGTGTCACTGCGTGACTTCCGTCGTAAGGAGGGGGTCCGGCTTCTTCTTGGCTGGTCGGCGCAGGCGGGCTTCCCGCTGCTGCGCATTGCTCACGAAGATGTAGTAGAGATACGCCGTGGGTGTGATGATGAGGAATGCGGCCAGCGCGAGCCCGGCCATCGGCATGAAGATCAGGGCGATTACCGTCAGAAGAAGAATCGACATCACCGCCAGACCCGCCAGCAGGATCCACTTGATGTGGCGGAGCTGGGTGTTCATCTCCTCCAGAAGCTCCGCAATATGTTCCTGCCCCTCGTCCATGCCATTCTCCTTTGAAAAACTACCTGTACCTCAATCCTAGCGCCCTCGGGCGTCAAAAGGCAAGGGCGGACCGGACAATCGCGTTAAGACATCAGACACTTCGGGGGTATCGAGCGGGGCTTTCCAGCCCCCGAACCGTGCAACGCAATTGCACGGACAAGATACATACAGTCCAGTCTCGCAATGAATTCGACGGAAACGGGGCAGACCGATTCATCAAATACATGCCCCGGCGTCGGCCCGAGTATAGGGAGCCGGCGCCGGGGGCGTCTGCCTTGTTATCGTGGCGATTCAGGGCGTGGCGATGGTGAATGATCCGTCGCTCGCGTCTCCGATGGCCGGATTGGCCACGGAGCTGATTTCTATCGTGAAGCCGGTCCCCGTCGGATACGTCGAGGGTATGTTCCAGTTGTGGACACCATCGTTCGGCGTGCCGCCGAAGAGGGTGCCGACGTAGGCGCCGCGACGTATCACGATCTTCACCGTCGAGCCTGTGATGCCCGTGCTGCTCCAGCGCAATTCCACGCTGCCGCCGCGGGTGAGGGTTTCCCCGCCATTCGGCGAAATCACCGTGATGGAACTGGCCGACGGCGCGGCGTTGATGCTGAAGGCGCTGTTGCTGCTGTCCGAGATGGCGGGGGTGGATAGCGATCGCACCTCAATGGTGTAGTTGGTCCCGACAAGCTGCCCCGCCGGTATGGCCCAGTCATAGGCGCCGTCATTGGTTGTGCCCGCGTCGACGGTGAAGGACTGGCCCGCGCCATGGGCAAAGATCTGGACAATCGTGCCCACGGCCCCGGTACTCGTCCAGGTGATCGGCAGCGTGCCGCCCTGCAGGTAACTTTCCCCGCCGTTGGGCGCGGTTACCGTGAGCGACGCCGCCGGCGGTGCGGCGTTGATGCCGAAGGTGCTGTTGCTGCTGTCCGTGATGGCCGGGTTGGCCAGGGAGCGCACCTGGATCGTGTAGTTCGTTCCCGTTGGTTGACCCGCTGGGATGCTCCAGTCGAAAGCTCCATCGTTGGCCGTGCTTGCCGCGAGGTTGAAGGTCTGACCCGCGCCGTGGGCAAGGATCTCGACACTCGCACCGACCTCGCCCGTGCTCGTCCAGGTGATCGGTAGCGTGCCGCCCTGCAGGTAGCTCTCGCCGCCATTCGGCGCGGTCACTGTGATCGACGCCGCCGGCGCGGTGTCGCCGATTGCAAAGGTTCCGTAGCTCGTGTCCTTAATCGCGGGGTTGGCCACCGAGCTGATTTCGATGGAGTAGCCCGAGGCGACCGGATAGGTGGCCGGGATGTTCCACGTCTGCACGCCGTCGTTGGGGGTGCCGCCGAAAAGCGTGCTGGCATACGCGCCGCGACGGATGACGACCTTCACACTCGTGCCGACATTACCCGTCGTGGACCACCGAATCTGAAACGGTGCGCCGCGAAGCAGGGATTCGCCGCCGTTGGGTGAGAGCACCGTGACGGAATCCGCAGGGAGCGGCGCCTGAATCGTGAAGGGGGCGTTGCTCGCGTCGTTTATGGCCGGATTGCTCAGCGCGCGCACTTCGATGGTGTAGTCCGTTCCCGCCGGTTGACCCGCCGGGATCATCCAGTCATAGGCGCCGTCGTTGGTCGCGGCGGCGTCAATGGAGAAGGTCTGACCCGCGCCATGGGCCAGCAGTTGAACAATCGTCCCCACCGCGCCCGTGCTTGTCCAGGCGATGGGCACGGTAGCGCCCTGGAGGTACGATTCGCCGCCATTGGGCGCGCTCAGGAGCAGGGTCGGAGGCGCGCTGATGCTGAAGGGCGCGTTACTCGAGTCCGTAATCGTGGGTGTCGTGCTGGAGCGCACCTCGATGACGTAATCTGTTCCGGGCGCCTGATCCGTCGGCACGATCCAGTTAAAAGCGCCGTCGTTCGACGTGGCCGAGACCAGCACGACGCTCGCCGCGCCCCGCCGCGCGAGAATGTCCACATTGGCGCCGGGACTGCCCGTGCTCGTCCAGGCAATGGGCACGGTGGCCCCCTGGAGATAGGACTCGCCGCCGTTGGGCGACGTCACCGTGAGGGTTCCCGCCGGACCCGTGGGTGCTGCGATGGAGAAGCCCGCATCGCTCGCGTCGCTGATGGCCGGGTTGGCCACGGACACCACCTCAAGGGTATAGCCCGAGGCGATGGCGTAGTTCGAGGGGATGTTCCAGGTATGCACACCGTCATTGGGCGTCCCGCCGAAGAGGGTGCCGACATAGGTGCCCCGGCGAATGAGGATCTTCACCGAAGTGCCCACATTGCCCACACTGCTCCAACGGATTTCCGCCGGTGTACCGCGAGTAAAAGTCTCGCCGCCATTCGGGGCAAGCACCGTGATCGAATCCACGGGCGTGTTACTTTCATACGCGCCGATGTCATAGTCCGAGCCATCCGCCGTCGCCGCGCCCAGGCCATCGCCATCGAAACCGCGCGCCACGCCGTCGAAGTCGGTAAGGACACCACCGTCCTCCGGCGCGCTCGTGTCGATACCCATGTCGATGGCGGCCGAGCCGGGCTCGAGGTGGTAGTCGATTACGCTATAAGCGGAGCCCACACCGATACTGTTCGATACCTGCCCGACCACCTCAATTGTTGTTGCGGTATTACTGTGCACCACAAGTTGAACATCGGGAGAGGAAGGAAACAGCGCGAGGTACGTGCCCGCCAGCGCGCCCGGCGTAAATGATGCCTGGGCATCGACCAGGGTGGTGCGGCCTGTCGCCGCCGAGTAGGTGTGTGCTTGGGTCCAGACACCCTGCGAAATCACAAAGGCGGGGTCGCCATCCACGTTGCCGCTTGCACCGGCAAGGGTATTGATCGCGGCAGCGCCGTTGCGTGTAATGGATTCGAAGCGACGATAGTCCCCCTCCGGATTCCCATTGAAGAGGCAGTTTCGGAGGACGAGGCCCGTGGTAGGCGTGTAGTCGAGTATGGCGTAGTCTCGATTTCCCGCGAATATGCAATTGACAAACAGAGGCATGCCCGAGTGAACCTCAATGCCGCCGCCACTGTTCCAGTCCGCATTGTTGTGGGCGATGGTCGTGTTCGCGATCACGCTGCCCGCTTCGCCGCCAAACGCAAGGCCGCCGCCTCCCCAACTGCCCGCGTTGTTTCCGTTGATCAGGCTGTTCGTGATCGCCACCGTAGCGCCCTCACCTACGACGATGCCGCCGCCGAAGCCGCGGTTACCGCTAATCGCGCAGCGGTCCATGATCAGGTGCGAGGGCGCGCCTGTGAGGAGGATACCGCCGCCGGATCCGTAGGCGAAATTGTTGGCAATGGTGGAGTTCGTGATGACGGGGCTGGAACCGAACAACCGAATTCCGCCGCTGCCCAGTATGCTACCCCGGTTTCGAACGACGCGGCAATTGTTGATGAAGGTCGTGGCGTCCAGGTCAATGCCGAGGATACCTGCCGAACCTTCAGCGCCCTGCTCCGGCGCGTAAGCACCGGTAACCGTCAATCCATCCAGGAGAACATCGGAAACGCCATCGAGCACTATCACATTCGGCGCTGGCGACCCATTGATCGCGATCGACGCATCCAGCACCGTCTCGTTCGCATCTGCATCCCGCGTCCAGCCCGCGGCCTCGTAACCGCCGAGCAGGTGTTCGTGGCTGTCCAGCCACAGCGCGCCGCCCGTCGCATTCAGATGCGTGTAGACACCCCTCGCGATGTGAATGGAGACGGTGTTCTCCATCGTCCCCGTCACCGCGTCCACCGCGTGGGCCACGGTCGCCCAGGGCGCGGATTGGGTGCCCACGCCCGTGTCGTCGCTGCCGGAAGCGCCGTCCACGTAGACGTCCGACAGGACGGAGGTATTATCCAACGGATCGGTTCCCGCGCCGACTTCAGTGCCGTCCAACATGCCGTCGTTATCCGAATCAGAATCCTTGGGATTCGTTCCGAGGCTTCGCTCATCACCGTCATTCAGACCGTCGCCGTCCGTGTCGGGGTTGGTCGGGCTTGTATTCGAAATCGCCTCATAGGCGTCGGCGAGATCGTCGCCGTCGGCATCCGCGCCGCAGGTGCCCGTGAAAGTGACGGAAACACCACGACCAGTCAGAGCGGGGACATGGGAGCACAGAGAGACTTGACTCAACGGCGTCCATTGAAGAGCGACTGTGTCGCCCGCGCCAATCCCAGGGTTGTTTACCAGGGCTTGAATGTCCCGAATGGGATTGCTGTGCAATTCCACTGTGCGAAGCAGCGGGAGGTTCGCAAGGGGAGCGAGGTCTCGAACACGGTTGATGTCCAGATCAAGCGTTCTTAATTGCACGAGGTCAGTTAGATAAGAGATATCCGATATCTCATTGTACTCGAGATCGAGGGAATCGAGGTTCGGCATGTGTGAAAGTACAGAGATGTCGCCGATATGGTTGTTCCGGGCGGAGAGCATCTGCAAGGCGGTAAGTCGGTCCAATGCAGAAATGTCCTCGATCTCGTTGCTGGAGATCCAGAGCAACTCCATCTGTACAAATTCGCGAATTGGGGTGACGTCCACTATCGCATTGTTGGCGATGTCGAGGGAGTAGAGTTTGGTGAGCCTGGCCAGGGGGGTAAGATCGGTGATGTTGTTGTCCTGCGCGTGGAGCTTGGTCAGCTCAGACAAATTCGCCAACGGGGAAAGATCTGTTAGCTCGGTGCGCCAGATGTAGAGTTCTTTTAATCCTGTGTGCTCTGAGATCGCCGCGTAGTCGACCAGCGGGTTGCCGCCTACGGCCAGGCTCGTAAGTTTTGGGTGCAGTTTTAATACTACCGCTCAAGCGGCGTGCTGTAGGGCCAAGTATTCTTTCCAAAAGAGGTCCCATCG
>JAEUWI010000102.1 GCA_016791475.1 Candidatus Hydrogenedentota bacterium | reverse complement strand
TATCATGGCAAAGCAAAACGCGGAGGGGACATTTTCATTGAGTTAAGGATGGGGACATTTCTAAAGAGTTCCGACAGAACCGGGATCATGGCTAACGCAACGCTAATCTGCTTGATCCGCCACGGAGCGGCTGCTACCATGGCGTCCTGCTTTTATTGGATTTTTTCCAGGAGAGAGGACTGATTTTATGCCAGAAAACTTTACGATGGTGGACTACGCCGTGTTGGTCCTGTATTTCGGGGCGATGGCCTCGCTGGGACCGATCTTTGCCAAGGGAAGCAAGACCACCGAAGGGTATCTTCTTGGCGACCGCAATTTTCCCGGTTGGCTCGTGGGTTTCTCCATGTTTGCCACGTCGATCAGTTCCGTGGCGTTTGTGGGATATCCAGGCGACTCCTTCAAGACCGCCTGGTACCGAATGGTGCCCAATTACACCATGCCGCTCGCCGTGCTTTTCGCCATGTTCTTCTTTCTCCCCTTCTTCCGCCGGACGCAGATCACCTCGGCCTACGAGTATCTCGAAGCGCGATTCGGCCCGATAACGCGCATGTACGCCGCCGCGGCCTTCGTCGTCATGCAGGTGGTCCGTGTCAGCCTCATTCTGTATCTCGTTTCCGTGCTGCTGTACACGATTACCGGGATCAACCCCTATGTCGCCATCCTGCTGGGGGGGGTCATTACCTCCTTCTACACCGTACTGGGTGGGATTACGGCCGTCATGTGGACGGACTTCATTCAGTCCTTCGTGTTGTGGATAGGCGCCCTTATTTGTCTCTTTCTCATCGTCTACCGGCTCCCCGGCGGCGTGGGCGAGGTCATCGACGTCGGTATGGCGAACCACAAATTTGGCCTGTATGATTTCCTGACCCCCGCCGACAAGACCATGTCGCCCGTACCGTTCATGGGCAGTGTGCATGAGAAGACGATATTCCTTTTTCTCCTCGTCGGCCTCGGCAACTGGTTGACGGAATACAGCGGCAACCAGAATGTCGTCCAGCGATACGCGGCCTCGAAGAACATTAAACAGGCCCGAATCGCCATGTGGGTATGCGCTTGTTTCAGCGTTCCCACCTGGGCCATGTTCATGTTCCTGGGCACGGCCTGCTACGTGTTCTACCAGCGCTTCCCCGATCCCGCCGTGACCGACATGCTCACGGGCGTCCGCAAGTCGGAGGAAATTCTCCCCTTCTTCGTGACCAATGAATTGCCCCAGGGGCTCACCGGCCTGGTTATTGCGGGCGTACTGGCGGCGGCCATGTCCAGCTTATCATCGAGCATCAGCGCGGTTTCCGCCGTTTCCCTGGTGGATATTTACAAGCGACACATCGCCACGGACCGCGATGACAAGCACTATGTATTCGTCGCGAAAGCCGTGGGTTGGGCCATGTCGGTCATCATGATCGGCGGGGCCGCCGTGCTTTACGCCTATGACAGCAAGACCCTGCTGGACGTTGCCACGGTGCTCACCGCGCTCACTTCCGGCGGCCTGCTGGGCCTGTACAGCATTGGCTTCTTTACAAAGGTCGGAGGCGATCGGAGTATCCTGCTGGCCATTCTCTTTACTACGGCCTACACGCTCTACATGACCCTCGTTGGACTGAAAATCATCCCCGAGAGTATGTCCCTGAACCACAATTACTACACCGGCCTGTTTGGACATATCATCATGTTTGTGCTGGGCTACGCGGTGGGCAAGTTGTGGCCGGACCCGAAGAAGGACCTCCACAACCTCACCGTCTGGACGCAGGACAAGACGCCGATCGAATAGGCGCCTGTCCGTCCAACATCGGCATGCAACAAAAGGCGCCGCGGGATGAAAAAACAGTAGAATCTTCGCTCAGAAACTTGAAATCACCCATGGAGATTCTATATGCTTTCCTCCTCCCCCGAGCGCCGGATGAGCATCGGCGAAGTCAGTGAACTCACCGACGTCCCTGTTCATGTGCTCCGGCAGTGGGAAGAGAAAATAACACAGTTGAACCCCAAACGGGATCGGGCCAACCGTCGCTATTATCTTGAAAAAGATGTGGCGATAGTCCGGCGGATTAAACACCTCGTGCGCCATGAAAAGATGGGACTCGAGGGTGTGAAAATCCGAATAGCCCAGGAGCTCCACGGCGAAGGTCGCCCCCGGACAAGGCGCGAAGCAATTGACTTGGTTGATCGCATCGAAGCCGAAATTCGCGCGATGCAGGCTCTGCTCGATTCCGTTGAATAATCCGACCCTTTTTCGGTCGGGGTGTGGCCTAGCCCGGCTTAAGGCGCTCGCCTGGGGGGCGAGAGATCGAAGGTTCGAATCCTTTCACCCCGACCATTTTGGTTGCCCCCTCCACCCTCTTCAGTGTCTGCTGAAGAGGGTTTTCTGCTTGGGGCGCTTTTCGGCCCCCGCCCGGAAGTTCTGGCAGCGGCCTTCGCCGACTTGCGCTGGAATCGTCGTCAGCCTCCCCTTTCCCGTCTCTGACGTCTGCGTGCGGGCCCAGTGGCCACCTTGCATCTTCACGCGCCGTTCCCTTAGCCTGCGGGTGGGTCGCGGTTACGCGGTGCTGCGGTACAAGCGCATCGTCGATGCCCTGGCCTTCCGACGCTTTAGTCTACAATGGCTCGTCTCAACTGTTCAGGAGCTTTCAAGGTGGTGAATTCCTTGACGATTCGATTTTTCTCCGGCGCGTTATTCGTTGTTTCCTGCATGTCAGGAGAGACTGGCGGCGCCTCAGCGGCTGAGTATTCCAGCGGCGAAGTGGCGGCAGAGATCGCCCGGGTTTTGCCATCGGAGTCCCCCTACGCCTACCACGAGCGCCTGTCAAAAGAGCCTGTCCACCGTGCGCGCCGCAATGTGGACGTGCGCCTGGAGAGTGGCGATATGGAGATTCCTCCGTCCGGCTGGCGGCTGGTCTGGAGCGGGCGGGATTCCCAGTTGTTGTCGGGTGCGGTGCTGGACTTGCAGGACTATCTCTCGGTGTCGATGGGCGTCAGCGTGACCGTGGAAGCACGGGAATCGCTGAGTACTGAGCCGGGGCTCGACAGGGCTATTGTGTTGGGGACTCGGGAGGAGCTTCCAGAGGCCGGCGCGGCACTGAAAGGACCTAAAGACTATGCGATCAGTGTGACGCCTGAACGGATTACCGTGTGCGGCTTTGATGATCGGGGTGTTCTCTTCGGGGTGCACAATCTGGAGGCGCGGATGAATCTGCGCGAAGCTCCTTTCTTTCCCGCCACGCTGAACACGGTGCGACACAGCCTTTATGACACGCGCATGGTGCAATCCTGGATGGGCTGGATGGAGTTTCCCGACACCGTGCTTTCCCACATGGCCCACGATGGTTTTGACGCCATTTTTGCGTCGGTATACACCAACCCCAATGGCGACCGGACGACGGCGGAGAATTCGACCGATTTCTATGCTCGACTGATGCACCGGATTCGCCGACAGGACCCCGCACGGGTGCGCGATCTGATTGATCGCGCCAGGCGATTCGGCATCAAGGTCTATACGCCGATCATTTACCAGTACACGGGCACGCCCGAGAGCGAGGCGGACCTCCGTCGGCTGGTGAAGGAGTTGCTTCGGGACTTCCCGGACATTCAGGGCTATGTCCTATTGACGGAAGGCTTTTGGTACAAGCAATGGGGCGGCGGCCATGGCGCCAGCAAGGAATATATCGAGGACTGGGCCCGCCAGTGGAGCCGCGCCGTGGCCATTGTGGCGGAAGAGTGCCACGCGGTGAATCCAGCAATTGAGATTCTGCCCTGGGAGTACAACATCGATTTTCGACCGTCGAACGTGGACACGAAACGCTACTTTATCCAGCAGTTGCCCCAGGACACCACCCCGCTGTTAACCTGGGAAAACGGAAAGAGTTTTGAGATCGATGGCCTCCAGGGGCACTTGAGGGACTACGGAATCAATGTGGTCGGGCCTGCGGAAGTTACGGCGGCGCAGATTGTGGAGGCGCGCAAGCGGGGCATGAAAGTCTACTCCAACGCCCAGACCTTTTCCTGCGGCGCGCAGTTGCAGACTGTGCCCTACCAGCCCTTTCCCCAGCAGTGGCACGCGCGCTACAAGGCGCTTGAAGAGCATGGAATCAACGGGACGCTGGAGAGCTGGTCTTCCGGCTATGTGCCGTGTTTTGTGACGGAGCTGCGCGGCTGGTATTGCTGGAGCGATGCCCCACCGCTGGATGAGTTGCTACTGAAAATCGCGGCGCGCGATTTCGGGCCTGAGCATGCCGCGAACGTGGTGAAGGCGTGGGATTTGTTCAGCCAGGCCGCGCGCCTCGTACCCGACACGGGGCCCTACATGGGCACGACCAACGCCGTTGGCAATCCCATCTTCTTCGAGCAGCCGCCCGCGCGTACAGGGACCTTTCACCACTCCTGGATGGACCAGAGCATGTGGCAGGGGTATCTGGGCGCGGAGATGAACCCTTACTGGCCCTTCACCGTTTCGCGGCTCGTGTTCATTCCTGACTTTTCGAACCAATCCAACGTGGCGGAGGGCTACGCCCGCGGCGTCTCCGGTATCGAGTCGCCGGGCGATCGGCAGGTGCTGCCCGTCTTTCTGAAGTATCTGCGACTGGCCACGGACAAACTGGGGGAAGGACTCGCCCTGTATCGTGCGGCGGCGATGGAAAGTCCCGAAGGCAAGCGGGCCGACGCGCTTCGCGAGGTCATCGTGGCGGAGCAGATCGAGCGCATGCTTCTGAGCAATCAGGCGATACTGGGCTTCGAGGACTTGCGTCTGCAATTGATGGCAGAGAAGGACGGCGTAAAGGCGGGAGCCCTGCTCGACCGGATGGAGGGCATTCTGCGCGAGGAGATTGCCCGCACGGAGTTGGTGCTGAATGCGATGGAGCACGATGCGCGCATCGGCTTTCAGTACGAGGTCGATTACGTATATACGCCCTATTCGCTGGGCGAGAAGCTCGAAGTGTTGCGCTTGGGACTGGAGGCGCAGTTGCCGGCGTACCGAGCCAGACTGCGACGGTGAAGTTAACATGTGTGAGGAAACAGATTCACTGAAAAGTGGAGACGGGCCTTGTTGCTGCTTGCAAGCGGGTGTTTCGCGTCAATGGCCACTACCAAATGCGTACTACCCCATACTCGTCGAGGACTTTGTCGCTGCTCACAATTGGAATACGCTCTTCAAGAGCTTGGGCGACTAGAAGTCGGTCAAAGGGATCCCGGTGTACTGGATACAAATCAACAATCCTGGCTGTATGTGCCAAAGTGATGGGCAATAGGCTAAAGCTGTTGAGCGACATTTGACGTGTCCAAAATTCTTCAAAGGGCCCGGGTATTGATTACTTGCCCAATGCTGTTTTAATGGCAATCTCCCAAAGACTGGCGGGACTTACAAACACGGCCATCCGTCTCGATAATTCTCGCGCGTGCCGTGTGGCTCAGACGCGGCTCATCCAATACGAACCACAGCAAGGCGTGCGTGTCCAGCAGTAAGCTCACGCCATGTAATCCTGAAAATCTGCCAGGTGTTCGTCATCTTCCGAGAGGATTGTAAGCAGCCCGCATGCCGATCCCGGTTGACGCACTGGTTTCAATGGATTCTGGATGCCCGGCACACATCCGATGCGCCTCGCATCTTCACTGCCTATGAGCGCCCGAAGTCCGGCATGAATGAGCGCGGTTTGCTCGCTCACTCCCGTAACCCGCCGGGCTTCGCCAAGAAGGTTTTCGTCCAGATTGATGGTGGTCCGCATAGTGTGGTGCTCCGGTGATTTCGACATCAGTATACACTATATCTTCCGAAACCTCCCGTATTCCCAGTGCAATCATGACGGAAACGGTACCGGAAACCGGCCACAATTTTTTGTTGATATGACCCCATTCTTTTGCTATACTCTTTGCCTACAGGTTTCTCACAAATATCAACTCACAGAGAGTCTACTGAATCCATGGCAAATATCAAGTCCCAGAAGAAGCGTATCCTTACCAACGAGAAGTCCCGCCAGCGCAATATGGCCGTCCGTTCGCGGATGAAGACCATGATCAAGGGCGCGCTTACGGCTATCGAGACGAAAGACGCGGAGCAGATCAAGGTTGCCGTTCCCGCAGCGCTTTCCGCTATCGACCGTGCCGCTTCCAAGGGCGTTATTCACGCGAACAGCGCCGCTCGTAAGAAGTCTTCCATTCAGCACCGCTTTGCCGGCGCTTCCGCCTGATAAGACGCCATACATCTTAAGTTTTCGCAGCCAATCCCCCACCCCGGCGGATTGGCTGCGGTTCTTTTGTGTTTGGTTGGGTTGCGGCTGTGATCGGTTGCGGTCCCTACACCCACAAACTCCGTCGCAAGCTCCTCCGTGTGTGGGTGGCACCCGTGGGGCCAGAGGTTGACCGAAGTAGGGCTTTGATCGTGCGCGCGCACTTCGCGAACGACATGACAGTCATTCATGACATTTCGTGACACCCGTAGAGGATGAAAATCGATAAGAGTTCTACCCCCCCCCCACCCCCCGCCAGCGGGGGGAACAAGAGCTTTTTTTCGAGTTGTAAGGTTCCCCCCGCTTGCGGGGGGCCAGGGGGGTAAGCACCCTGAAGAGCAAAAACCAACTCGCATTTCGATCCCGCGCCACCAATAAATTTCTAGAGCAGCCTCAGCAGTCTCTATCACCCCTCCTCGGGTTTGGCGCGGCAAGCAACGTGGAGAGGCTTTTGCGGATCCACACTGGGGGCGACGCTGTCCTTATTCTTCCCGCCGCAGGCCCTTGATCAGCTCCAGGAGTCTGCCCTGGGTCTGGTAGTAGCGCAGGTTGCCCTTTTTATCGAGCAGAACGATCTCGGGAATGAACACGATTCCGTATTCGCCGAAGATGGTCTGTTCGTCCGTGTCCCGCAGGACGGGAAAGGGAATGTTATAGTTCTTAATGTACTCGGCAATCTCGTCTTTGGCGCTGATCGCGTCGTGAACGCCGATGAAGGCCACGTCTTCCTGATCCGCGAGTAACTGACGCAGCGTGAGCAGTTCCCGGATGACCACAGGCCCCATGTCTTCATCGAATCCAGCCCAGAAGAGCATGACGACCACTTTGCCCTTCAGGCTCTCCAGGGTCAGGGGTTCGCTGTTGACCCAGGCGTCGCCCTTCAGGGCGGGCGCTGGTTTTCCCACAAGTCCGTCGAGGTTATTGGCCCCGGGAATGGCCGGACGCGGAGCGAGTTCGGGCGTATACTGTTCGAGCTTGAGTTCCGCTGGCTTTACCTTTTTCAGGTCCACTTCGAAGGGGGCGCGCTGGAAGCGGAGCTGGTGTTCGGCGCGCAGTTGTATGGTCTCGACCGCGGGAAGAAAGTTCAGCGGCATGCTGAACTGCCCTTTCTCGTCGCTGACCACGCTGTAGGGTACGGGAAGATTCAGCGCGGTGACCAGGACGGGTCCGGCGGCATTGCCATCCGCATCTTTGATGGTTCCGGTGATAACCGGCAGAGGCTCCAGTTCAATCGGCTTGAGTTCAACATCCTTCACGTCGCCGAGGGCTACCTGAATATCCACCGGCGATGGATAGATGTAACCGGGTGGCGCAATAACCGAAACGGCCCCCTGCCCCCCGGGCACCTTGAGGCTGAACTCTCCTTTGTTGTTGGTAAAGGTGTCGTCGAAGAGTGTCGGCCCCTCCCGGTACAGGATGCGGGTTCCGCCGCTCGGTTTCTTATTCGGCAGGAGGACTTTGCCGCGAATGTACTTCGCCGGCTTCATCTCAAAATTCACGGGCGGCGTATCCTTGTCGGGGGCCACTTCGAGGGGCGCGGGCGGCGGTGGTGCATAGTCCGCATGGCGGACGGCGACCCCGTAGACATCGGGTTCGAGGCGTACGGTATAGAATCCATCGGGATCAGTAAGGGAATTGGCGAAGACCTTCTGGCCCTGGGTGCCCGTGCGGAATACCGAAACATGGGCGCCGGCCACAGCCGCTCCGCCGAAAGTGACGCGCCCACTCACCCGCCTTCCCCGCTGCAGTACGATATTCCGCTGCTCGCTCTCGACGGGAAGGTAATTCACCGAGGAGTCGGCAAACTCCGGATGCCCGAGCACCGCCTGGATGAATCCCCCGGCGGGTAACTGGGGGATGACCAGGATGCCGTCGTCGGTACTGCGAAAAGCCGGGAATCCGTGGGGCACCAGCTTTTCCACGGAGACCGGTATGCTTCGCTGGATGAGCATGGAGCTGATCTGCGCCCCGGCGACGGGTTTGGACTGGGAATCCAGCACTTTCAGCGTAATGAGGTCGGCTGGTTGCAGCCGTATTTCCACTGTGGCATCCCCGACAACGAGCGCGGACGCGCCGCCGATGGCCAGGCCCTCTTTCAGGCCCACCACTTCGGTCACGGCAACATCGATACGGTCCAGGCTGAACTTCCCGTCGCTGCCCGATTCCGTCTTTCGGACATCGCCCTTCTGCACCACCCAAACCTGGGCACCCCCCACGCTCTTGCCCTCACTATCGACGACGATGCCGTCCAGCCTGGCGGCTGAAACGTCCACTGCGGCGGAGAGGGCCAGCATGAAGGCGGCGAGACGGCGGCAGATCGAACAATACTTCATGGAAGAACCTTTTTGTTGAGGAGCCGATAAGGGGCTCAGGAGCGTAGCGATTGGATGACGGTGACCGGCGGCAGACCACTGGTCTCCAGGACGACCTGCCCACCCTGATCGACGAGAAGCGTTGTGGCGCCCCCTTCAGGTTTGCCGGACAGGACGGGTACGGTGCTATCGCCGCAGTTTGGCGCCGTGTCGGAAACCAGTGCGATCACAAGTTCGGGCATATTGAGAATTTCCTTGACGCGATTGATGCTCTCCATCAGCGCGGGGATACTCGCGCTGTTCACAAAGAGCAGCATGGCCGGCGACTTCGCGCAAACCTCGGGCGCGGGCAAGCTCCCGCAGAGGACAGGCCACTGGTGCCACTTCAGTGCGCCGCCATGTCGCGTGCTTCCATCCTTTGCCCCTTCAAGGGCGATATCTCCCAGGGACTTGAGTTCCGCTGGAGCCAGATTGAAGGTGGCGGACTCCCCGCTGCTTTCCGCGCCGGCCCGCGCGGCGAGGCGCTGGGGCACGCCGGGCACAACCGCGTTCCATCGAAAGGAGCCGTCCGTACCACTGAAGGCCTGCCACAGGAGGATGGCGTCCGCCGCGGACTCTCCGGGGAAGAAGGCCCCCACCGATACCCCCGCGAGGGCGCGGCCCCGGGCGTTCACCGTGCGACCCTCCACGGAGGCCGCGTCAAACAGTTGAACGGTGCCGGGGCTTGTCTGGGACTTCTCCAGCGTGAAAAGGGCGACGCCTTTTGAATTGGGATCGTCCACGCGCCCGAGCAGGGATCCGCTTGCCGGAAACTCCTCGAGGTGAATGGTGGCCACCCCCTGGGCATCCGCCACGTGCCAGCCAATCTGCGTGGGGCGCAACAGGCTGACCAGCGCACCCGGAACGGGCGAGCCGTCCGCGCGAACGATCTGGACCTGATAGGCGGGGAGTGGACGAAGCCACATGCCGGGCAGTTCCACGTCGGCCCCTTCGCGAATCGTCGTTTTCATATGCTGGGTATCCGGGGGGAAATAGCCCGGTGTTGAATCGAGGCGGATGGCGTTCTCCCCTTCCCCCGCCGTGAACTGAAAGTCGCCTCCTGGCCCGGTACGTACCACGGCCGCGTCGGCGCCGTTGGTGGTCAGGGTGATGCGGACATCGCGGATGGGCTTCTCGGTGACCGCATCGCGGACGTTGCCCCGGATTGTGCCGAAGCCTGCGACGGCGAGCCTTACGCGCTCCACGGGCCGCTCGCCGGTAATGGTGAATCGCTCCCATCCGGCGCTGCGCATGCCCGCGCCCTGGGCCTGATACATGTAAACACCGGGCTTCAATCGCATGGTGAACTGGCCGGTGATGCTGGAACTGGCGGTGGAGGTGTCGTGGGGGGGCTGGGCGTTTTGAAAGAGAACGGCGGCCTGGGCGATGGCAACCTGGGAGGCGCGCGATACCACCTCACCCTCCACGAGTACCCCCGGATTCATGGTCACGCGAACGTTTGAGCTCCCGGCGACGGCGTCGATGAATCCTTCCTGAGCGAAGTTCGGATGGCCGATTTTAAGGTCCACTTTGGACCCCGCGGGTACGGATTCCAGCGTGAAGCCGCCATTCGCATCGGTCACGGGCTCCGGATAGCCGAACTGCTTCAGCTTGGCCAGGGGAATGCCCACTTTGTGGGTTCCCTTGACCAGGAAGCGGGTGATGCGGGCTCCCGCGACGGGGGCGTCTTTCACGCCGACGACGGTGCCCTGAATGGCTGCGGCCGGCTGAAGGGCGATCCGGACCGGGGGAATCTGATCCGCGACGGCGATGGTCATGCTCTGGCCACCGAATCCGTATCCGGGTGCGACGGCGAAGAGGCCGACGGCGCCTGGCTTTACGTCGGGAAAGGCAAAGCGTCCGGTATCGTCCGCAGCGACATCCAAGAGGGCTCCCCCGAGTCCCGGTTCCAGAAATACCTGGGCATGGGCGATGGGTTGATTGTCTGGGCCGGTCACCTGCCCCTCGATCGGGATTGCCCCCAGCGCGGTGTATGCGGCCAGCAATGCGGTAAGCAGGGATGTCATAGTTTCTCCTTCAGATCGGGACGCCCCATCGTATAGAAAAGTGCCTGCTTTATCCAAGTTTGACGCTGTAAAGTGTCGGAACTCTTTAGAAATGTCCCCATCCTTAACTCAATGAAAATGTCCCCTCCGCGTTTTGCTTTGCCATGATA
>JAEUWI010000101.1 GCA_016791475.1 Candidatus Hydrogenedentota bacterium | reverse complement strand
CTGAAGGCTGAAGGCTGAAGGCTGAAGGCTGAAGGCTGAAGGCTGAAGGCTGAAGGCTGAAGGCTGAAGGCTGAAAATGGGTCTTATAAGTCTTATGAGTCGTATGGGTCAGTATGAAAACTGAAAATCCCATAAGACCCATAAGACCCATAAGACCCATAAGACCCATAAGACCCATAAGACCCATTTGGACTATTGCCATGACCACCATCACCGCATTGCCAGCGCCTTCGGCGCGCGCCGCTTCTGACGGCCGCTTCGAGTGGGCCACCTTTCTCACCGGGTGGCTGCTGATGCTGACGGCGGTTTCCCAGCTCATTCTTCGCTCGGGGCTGTGGATCTATCATGGTCATCTGATGCCCGCCACGGTACTCACCCTTATCACGGTGGCGTTTCTCTTCCTGCTTCGTCCCCGCCTGGGCTCTTACCACGAGCTGCCAGCCGTCATTTCCGCCTTCGTTATCTTCATCACGGTACTCATTGGCTTGACCCACGTACTCGGCAATGAGGGAGACTGGCCCCTGGCCCGCCTCTATCAGTCCCTGCAAGGCCAGGCGATCTCGTTGCTTGGACTAGTGACGGGGGAAGGTACGGCCACCTTTTTCCTGAGTCCTCTCTATCTTATCTGCGCATTTGTGCTGGTGCTGTCCTTCGCGTATCAGTCGTATGCGGGCTTCATCCTCTTCATGATCCTGCCCCTGGCCTACGGCCTTTACCCCTGGAACCTCGGCATCCTCACGGCCTACCTGCTCTGGTTTGCGGGCTTCCTCCTCATTGCCCGGGAGACGGTCTATCTCCCCCGCGCGGTGGAAGAGCGCCTGCCCCTCCGTCCCGCGCTGCGCGAACTGCTGCTGGAAGCGCGCGAGCGGCCCCTGACCGAACGAGAAGTGCTTTTTTACCTCGGCGGACAGGATGGCGACGACGAACACCAGGCCCAGGTCAACCGCGAAGTCACCGCCCTGGCCGATGCGGGCCTGCTGGAATACAGCCGCGACACGGGCAAGGTCTACGCCACGAAAATATTGGAGCAGAGTTATTTGCCCCAGCCGGTCGCGAAGGTTATCGACCTGCTCAGCACGCTGGCCGGTGGCATGGTGCTCCTGCTCGCGGGTGCCTACCTGCTCATGCCCGCCGATCTCCTTCCTGAAGCACTGGTGGGGCCGATTGGCTTTCTGGATGATATCGTGCTGTTGGCGCTGGGAAGCCTGCCGCTGGGTGGACGGATGTTGGGATTGGTGAAGGGGCTGATGGGACAACGCGGGGGGCGGTGAATGGGCTTGGTGCAAGTGGTGGGCTTTTCCTTGATTGCGCGAGGATGCGGGGCGCAAAATCGAGTGAACTGACACCGCGCCCGGCCCAATCAACGTCGGGGCCATTCGGGAGTACCTCCATGAGATTCGCCGCGCTCTTTCTGTTCACTGCCATGATCGCATTTCCGGCCATCTCCGAAAGCGCAACCGCAGCGGACGATATCCAACACAACATCGCGTGGGGTGAGGCCGCCTTCCCGGCCACGGGCGCTGCTCTTCCTCCGATCGCGTTTGTCTACGGCGGCCGCCCCTCTTCCGAGCTTCTGCCCGCGTGGACGCGCTCCGTGGAAGCGGAGGTAGCCGATGGCGCGATGCGCAAGCGCACGGTGGTGTATCACGATCCCGCATCGGGCTTCGAGGTGCGGATTGCGTGCCGGATATACCTGGACACGGCGGGTGTGGATTGGACAATCTTTTTCGCCAACCGGGGCAATGTGGAGAGCCTCCCGCTGGAACACGTACGGGCCCTGGCCACCGCCGAGAGCGTCGGCGCGGATGCTGCAGTCACCCTCCATCAATTGCGCGGAAGCACGGCCGGGGCCACGGACTGGGAACCCTTCGACACACCCCTGTCTGTGGGCGCACGGGTCGACTTTGCGCCCCAGAATGGTCGCTCTTCGAAGGAGGCCTGCCCCTTCTTCACCTGCGCGTGGCCCGGGGGCGGCGTGGTCACCGCCATCGGCTGGACCGGGCGATGGAACGCTTCTGTACACCGTGAAAACGATACCCTGCGCATCGAAGCCGGACTCCAGTCCCTGCGCACAACAGTCCGGCCGGGCGAGTCGATTCGCGGGCCACGCATTCTCCAGTTGCGCTATACCGGCGAGGACCCCTGGCGGGGCTACAACGCCTTTCGCCAGACGCTCCTGCGCCACATCAGCCCCCGCATCGACGGGCAGCCGGTGACGCCGCCCATCGCCCATCTGAGCACGGCCTTCTACGAAATGGACGACGGCACTGAGGCGGATGTACTTTCGCATCTGGCATCGACAAGGGGACTCGGTTTCGAGTACTTCTGGCTCGATGCCTATCGCGGACGGGAGCGCTTTCCCACCATCGGCAACTACGTGCTCCCCGTGGATCGCGAAGTGGACAAGACGCGCTTTCCCCGCGGGCTGGCGCCCATCGGCCAGGCCGCCCGCGATGCGGGGATGAAATTTCTCCTGTGGTTCGAGCCGGAGCGCATTGCCCCCGGCACGCTCATGGCCACGGAGCACCCCGACTGGGTGCTGATGCCCCCGCCGGATCGCATGGGCTATGGCGGCATGCTCCGAATGGACCTGCCCGAAGTGCGGGACTACACCACGCGCTACCTTGACACCGCCGTGAAGGAATACGGCATCGACTGCCTCCGGATCGACAACGCCGTGGACTACGGCGTGACCTGGTCGCTATTGGACGAAGCCGATCCCGCCCGTGCGGGCCTCGCCGAAATCCGCTATGTGGAAAGCCTGTACCAGCAGTGGGACGAACTCCTGGCCGCCAATCCGGGGGTCTTCATCGACAATTGCGCCTCCGGCGGGCAGCGCATCGATCTGGAAACCTGCGCCCGGTCCATCCCCCTCTGGCGCACCGACGGCACCATCGGCCCGCTCCTCGGCCACGACTACAACGAAGCCGCGATTCGCAATCAGGTCATCACGGCGGGACTCAGCCGTTACCTCCCCTACCACACCAGCGGCCAGATGGGCGCGACGCCGTACCTCTTCCGCAGCGGCTTCAATGCGGGCGCCTCTTTCTGCGAGGACATCCGCGCCGCCGACTACCCCCGCGAACTCCTCGCCCAGGGCATTGCCGAGGGCAAGCGCATCCGCAAATACTACGCCGGCAACTTCTACACCCTCTCCCCCATCTCCACCGATCCGGCCGCGTGGTGCGTCCTTCAATACCACCGCCCGGCCCAAGGCGACGGCATGATCCTGGCCTTCCGCCGACACGCCGCCCCAGAAGGCAACTTCCCCTGCGCCCCCCGCGAAATCGAGCCCGCCGCAGCCTACGAAGTCACCCGATCTCCCGGCTACGTACCCGAAAGCGCCGTACGCATGAGCGGTGCGGACCTCGCAGGGTTGACCTTGGAAATTGCGGAGCAACCGGGCGCGCTGCTGCTGGAATACCGTCGGGTGGATTGAGCAGAGACTCCTCTCGGTCTGGGAAAGCTGCGAGAGGTGGCAAAGCCCACGGGCAAGCTCACGGCGGCGATCCACTCAGCACCGCGCAGACGCTCAACCGGCGGGCCGCATATAGTGGTACGACTCGCCCCAGGCCATGATCAGAACGAGGTGATCGGACGCAAGCAGTTTGTCGTAGGTGCTTTGAATGTATTCGGCGTCGCCCCAGTAGGCCATGCGGTCCCAGCAGGGGTGGCCCATCTCGATCATGTGTCCGAAGATGGTGAGTTTCGGGCGCGTCCCTTCCACGTAGCGCAGGGGATCTTCCATCCAGCAGTTGGTCATGACCACATCGATATCCGAATGGTCGCCCATCTGGTCGATCCACTCGAAGTCTTTCTGCTCGGGGTCGGTGGGATCGTTGTATTGGTCGCCGTTGTGGACGAAGGTGAGGCCTTCGGGCGTCTTGACGACGACGTTATTGCAGAGTGCCTTTTCCTGGTGGCCCGGGTTCACGATGACGTCGAGTACAATCTTGCCCTGCTGGACGGGGAGCTTCTGCACCTCGTGAACCTTGCGCTCCATGAAGGTCAGGCCGTTGTGGACGGTGGCGATATCGAATCCCAGATCCTTATAGCGGCCCGCATCGGCGAAGGTTTCCGTCGTGGCCACCACCGGCTTACCCTGTTCGATCATTTCACGGGCAATGAAGGGGTCGGCGTGGTCCTGGTGGAGGTGGCTGATGAACAACACGTCGCACTGGGCCGCGAGGCGCTTCGCCACGTCGTCGTCGATGGGAAAATCGGGGGTGGGGATGGAAACGATTTCCCCGGTGAGATCCTGGCCCCGTGTCCGGCTCGGGCCGCGAAAGAGATCGAAGCCCAGGGTCACTGTTTTCGTTTTGACGACAAAACCGTGGTTATAGAGCTGCCAGATGCGCGCGCCGTCGGAGACGGTAGTTGATTCAATCTCGGTTACGGCGGCCCCGATGCGTTCGTGGTGGAAGGTGATTAGCTCGGGGCGGTTGGGCGCATAGGTCTCGTGGGTTACGGCATCGAGGAGACTGAAGGCCATCTTCCGTTCGAGGCCGGGCTTCGGCGTGGGCGGAAATTGGGCGAGCACCTCGCGCACGCGCTTGAGAAATACTTCGGCCTGGCGGGAAATGTAGTGGTCGTCTTTATCGCTCAGGAGCGGGCTGATGCGCACGCGTGCGGGCTCTTCGGCGGGGGCGGAGTAGAGGCCCGCTGTGATAACGCCAACGGTGATGAGGGCTGTAATTGTAAGTCGCATTGGCCTGAGTCTCCCTGACTGCGTCGCGCCCGTTGCCCCCAATAATTTCTCACGTGCTCCATTCAATCACAGCACCCGGCGAACGTGCAAGCCACTTCCTTGTTTGCGCTCCGCCGAGGCCGTGCTACAATACCGCCGGAAAGATTCCACTCCTGGAGGATCAACCATGACTCGGTTATCTTGTGAAGTACCCGAACCACTCGCGCGCCGGGTCGAAGAGAAGGCGGGCGAAGTACACCTGTCTGTTTCCGAGTATCTCGTCAAGCTGCTCGAGCGGGAAGTCGGCGACGGCTGGCCCGAGGGCTATTTTGAGAATGTGATTGGGTCTTGGCAGGGCGACCTGGAACGGCCCGAGCAGCTCGAGTATGAGAAACGCCTGGAACTCGAATAATGATGCTTCTCGACACGAATACCTGCGTCCACATCTTGAAAGACTCCGATGCTGCGCTTGTAGCGCGCTTTAGCAGGGAGGATGCGGGGCGGCTGAGTATTTGCAGTGTCGTCAAATCAGAGCTCATCTACGGCGCATGGCACAGCCAGAGAGTCGAAGCGAATCTCCAGGCGCTTGAACGATTCTGGAATCCCATTGCAAGCCTGCCTTTCGATGATCGCTGCGCGGAAGTCGCCGGCCGGATTCGCGCCGATCTTCGGGCCAAGGGAACGCCCATCGGGGCGAACGACCTGCTCATCGCCGCCACGGCCCTGGCTCACGAAGCCGTGCTGGTCACGCACAACACGCGGGAATTCGCGCGCGTATCAGGATTGCGGCTGGAAGATTGGGAATGCCTTTGAGGGTTCTCGGATGACTTGGTCTGTCGGGAGGAGTTCAACGAACATGATCGGCGAGATTCTAAAGTTCATGCGGTGGAACAAACGCAATCGGGCGTTGCGCGCATCCGTGCAGAGCACCATAGAGAACGAAGGTGGCATGGTTGAAGATGTAACGATCATCGGAATGTTACTGAAATCGCCATTTCCTTCCATCAACTTCAACCCTGTATATCTGAAAGTGCCCGCGCGCTACGCTGATGACCGGGGAGTCTGGTACATCTGTGAGACGGAGAATACCGTGCACTGGGTGTGGAGCAGTAGCCTGGGATTGACTGTGCCGCCGACGCAACGCACGTTACATGTAAAAGTTGACAACGACGTCGTGGCGCTTTCGCGCTCACTTAGTGTTTTTCTCTACATCCTGCTAATTTCCGCGTGCGTTGGCATTCCGCTCGCGTACTTGGCACTAACATAACCAAGTGTGTCGCTACCCTCATCCGCAGGCCCGCCATTCGGTGTTTGACTTCAGTTCTTGGGACGCGAATAAAGGTCAATACTTTAACGCAATCTACGCGGGGTTGGACGACTATCGTCCGATGGAAGAAATGGTCAAGCTTGCTCTTTGCGACTTCGCTTCGCACGAAGACGAGTGATTCGATCTTCCACCTGCGCGATCATCTCCCCTGTTTCAATTGCCGTCGAGCTCGCCAGACTGCGCAGCCGCTGGCGCAGGGCCTTTTCCGGGTCCTGAAGGTGCGGATTGGATTGTTCGAGCGTCTTGCTTTCCATGACCGTATTGTACACGATTTCGGAAGTGTCTTGAAGGTTTGAGTTCGCTCCTACACCGTCGGTTGGAAGAATAGGACGGATACGACCGATTGACCGATCCGTCGTATCCGCCCTATTCGTCCTCTCTTTGAAAAGGCATCGCTTGCGCGTTACGCCAATATCGCCTTCACCACCTGACGTGGTTCGACGCCGGAGAGGCGCACGTCGAGGCCCTGGTATTTTACCGAGAGGCGCTCGTGGTCCAGACCCAGGCAATGGAGCACGGTGGCGTGGAGGTCGTTGACGTGGACGCCGTCTTTCACGATGTTGTAGCTGAAGTCGTCGGTCTCGCCGTGGACCATGCCGGGCTTGATGCCGCCGCCGGCCATCCAGAGGGAGAAGCACCTTGGGTGGTGATCGCGTCCGTAGGTGGTGTCGGTGACTTTGCCCTGGCTGTAGACGGTGCGGCCGAATTCACCGCCCCAGATGACGAGGGTGTCTTCGAGCATGCCGCGCTGCTTGAGATCGGCCACGAGGGCGGCTGAGGGCTGGTCCGTATCGCGGCATTGGCTGGTGAGGTGGGCCGGCAGGTCGTTGTGGTGGTCCCAGCCCATGTGGTAGAGCTGGACGAAGCGCACATCGCGTTCGGCCATGCGGCGCGCGAGGAGGCAATTGCGGGCGTAGGTTCCGGGCTTCTGCACTTCGGGACCATACATATCGAGGATGTGCTGGGGCTCGCCTGAGATATCGGTGAGATCGGGTACGGCGGCCTGCATGCGGAAGGCGAGTTCATATTGCTCGATGCGGGTGAGGATTTCCGGATCGCCGGCGGTGCTGTACTTCTCCTGGTTGAGCGCGCGGAGCTGATCGAGCATCTGGCGTCGCGTGTCGGTGTCGCAGCCGGCGGGATTGGCCAGATAGAGCACGGGGTCGGCGGCACTGCGCAGTTTGACGCCTTGATATTGGCTGGGGAGCATGCCGCTACCCCAGAGGCGATCATAGAGGGGCTGATCATTGGGGCGCCCCGTGCCGCGCGAAACCATCACCATGAAGGAGGGCAGGTTCTGGTTGGAGGAGCCGAGGCCATAGGCCACCCAGGCGCCCATGCTGGGCCGCCCCTGAAGCTGGGACCCGGTCTGGCAGAAGGTAATGGCCGGGTCGTGGTTGATCGCTTCGGTGTGGACCGCGCGGAGGATGCACAGGTCATCGGCCACACCCGCGGTGTGGGGCAATAGCTCGCTGATCCAGGCGCCGCTCTGGCCGTACTGGGCGAATTTGAAGCGTGAGGCGACTACGGGGAAGCTCGACTGGCCCGAGGTCATGCCCGTGAGGCGCTGGCCCATCCGAATGCTGTCGGGCAGCTCGGTCATGTTGAGGGTGTGCAGATTGGGCTTGTAGTCGAAGGTCTCGATCTGGGTGGGCGCGCCGGATTGAAACATGTAGATGACACGCTTTGCCTTCGGCGCGAAGTGGGCGACTGCGGCGCGGCCCGCATCGCTGTCGAGTGCGGCGGCGGCATTGCGGCTGTTCAGCCCGCCCAGAAGGCCGAGCGCGGCGGCGCCGAGGCTGCATCCGCTGCGGGCCAGGAAGTCGCGGCGGTTAATCTGTTGGGCAAATTTCAGTGGGTCCATGGTGTGTGATTCCGTTGATTATATTTTCGGGCCGGTGGGCCGGGTGGAATTTATGGGTCTTATGGGTCTTATGGGTCTTATGGGTCTTATGGGTCTTATGGGTCTTATGGGTCTTATGGGTCTTATGGGGCCTATGGGGCCTATGAGGGCCTATGGGGCGTATGGGGCTGGAAGCGGCGCAAACTGGTTTCATTCACCATTCCCCTGACCCTGTTTCAATTTTCGACTTCGTTACTCTCGTGTAATAGCTTCATCCAGGTTCATGAGCACACCCGCGACGGTGGTGTAGGCCGCGAGTTCGCCTTTTGGCAAGGATTCGGGAACGGGCGACTCGCCGTTGGTGACAAGCTGGGTCGCGGCTTCGGGATTGCCATTGAACTTTGCGGAGAATCCTTCAAAGCCTTTTGCCAGTGTATCCAGCTCGGTCTGGGAAGGGCGGCGGCCCGTGGTCAGGCGGAAACCGTAGGCGATGCGATCGCGGGGATCTCCCTGGGCCTCGGCCATCATGCGCTGGGCCAGATTGCGCGCGGCCTCGATGTAGGTGGGACCGTTCAGCAGGGCGAGCGCCTGGAGAGGCGTGTTGGTACGACCCCGACGAACCAGACATTTCTCGAAGCTCGGCGCGTCAAACGAGGTCAACGTGGGATGGGGCACGGTGCGCTTTCGATAGGTGTACAAGCTGCGGCGATAAAGGTCGGCGCCATGACTTTGGACGTAGGGACCCTGGCCCGCGCCACCGGCCAGCTCGTCCCACAGTTTGTCGGGCTGATAGGGCATGACGGAGGGCCCCCCGAGACGTCTCCGCAGCAGGCCACTGGTGGAAAGCATGGTGTCGCGCACGGTTTCCGCAGAGAGGCGGTAGCGCAGCGCTCGGGAATAGAGCAGGCCTTCCGGATCGGCCGCCAGAAGCGCCTCGCTCACGGTGCTGGACTGGCGATAGGTCGCGCTGGTAACGAGGGTCTTGAGCATGGCCTTGATGTTCCATCCGGACTCGACGAAGTGCAGGGCCAAGTGGTCAAGCAGGGCGGGATTCGCCGGCGGTGTGGATTGCACGCCGAAATCTTCCGTGGTCTTGACAAGTCCGACACCGAAGAGAGACTGCCACAAGGCATTAACGGCAACGCGGGGCGTAAGGGGGTTTGCGGGATCGGCCATCCACTGGGCGAGTCCCAGTCGGTTGCGCGGCGCGCCCGCTTTCAGGGGCGGAAGAAAATCGGGGGTGTCGGGCTGGAGCGGCTGGGTGGTATCGGGGGCGTCATAGACGCCTCGCTTGAGTACGTAGGTGGGCCGGGGCTCGGTGCGCTCCTGCATCACCATGACGCTGGGAATTTCCCTGGTGAACTCGTTTCGCGCTTTCTGGGCGGCGTCGAATGCGGCCTGCTGGGGCTTCACCTGCAGGGCGATTCGGGCATCGAAATGGGCGCGCAGCGTCTTGGCCTGCTCCTCCGGTACTTCGGCGGGCAAGGCCGCCGCAAGCGCGCTTTCCAGGAGGACTTCAGGCTCGGACTCGGCCAGGGCGCGATCAAAGAAGGCCAGGTCGGAAATCGCTCCTTTCAAATAGGTGCTGGCGGTGCGCTGGCCGATGCGCAGGGGTTGCGCGGTGTCGATGGGGCCGGTGAGGACGTCCTTCTCCACCTTCACGCCCACGGGTATTCCGTTAACGTAGAGGCGCAGACCGGAAGCCTTGCTGGAACCGTCGTAGGTCAGGCAGAAATGGGACCACGCGCCGGGGGTGAAAGCGGGCTCGCTGACGATCTTGATGGCATTGCTGTCCCAGGCGTTGATCACGTGTACATCGATGCGACCATCGCCGAAGGCCAGCATATCCACTCCGCGAAATCCATTGGCCTCGTCCATCTTGCTGAAGAGGGCACCATCGCCGTCGGGACGGGCCCAGAGGGAAACACTGAAGGGTTTCTCGCGATCAAAGGTGAATCCGTCGCCCAGGCTCAGCGTGGCCTCGGGCGTACCATTGAGCATCAGGGCCTGTCCCAGCAGTCCCGAAGTCCAGGTGGGCGCGGTCGACGTCGCGCTCGGGGGGAGTTCTCCCCGTAGCGGAGCCGCGAAGCGAGGCGCCTGGGCTTCACTCGCGGGCGTGACGGTGCGCAGGGCGGCGAGCCAGGCGTCGTAGTCCGCGCCAATGCGGGCCCGCTCACCTTCGAGGGCCAGTCGCGCGCGATTAACTTCGCCGTCGAGTTCGTTGAGCTTGCGCTGCTGCTCGAAGCTGGGCAGGTACACCTGGGGGCCCGTGTTGCCCCGGGTCTCCTCGTAAAATCCCTTGTCTTCGGTGCTGTTAAAAAAGGCGTAGAACTCGTAGAACTCTTTCTGTGTAATCGGATCGTACTTGTGATCGTGGCAGCGGGCGCAGCCCATGGTCAGACCAAGGAAGGCCGTGGAGGTGGTCTCCACGCGGTCCACGATATTCTCCACCTGCCACTCCGCTTCGATGGAGCCGCCCTCCGTCACGGATTTGTTGTTCCGGTTGAAGCCCGTGGCGATACGCTGGGACTCCGTGGCGTTTGGCAGAAGGTCGCCCGCGATCTGCTCGATGAGAAATTGATCGTAGGGCATATTGTCGTTGAAGGCCCGGATGACCCAGTCGCGCCAAGGCCACATGACCCGCTGAAAGTCGTTCTGATAGCCGTTGGTGTCGGCGTAGCGGGCACTGTCGAGCCAGTGGCGGGCCATCATTTCGCCATAGTCGGGGGAGGCGAGCAGTTGGTCCACGAGACGATCATAGGCGTCGGGCGCGTTATCCATGACTAATGCGTCGACGGCTTCCAGTGAAGGCGGCAGGCCGGTGAGGTCGAGGTACAAGCGGCGGATCAGCGTTTCACGGCTGGCCTCGGGCGAGGGGGCGAGCCCTTTGGATTCCAGACGCGCCAGGACGAAGCGGTCGAGATCGTTGCGTGGCCAGGTGCCCAGAGCGACCTCCGGCGGCGCCGTCTTGACGGGCGGGGTGAAGGCCCAGTGCCCCTGCCACTTCGCGCCTTCCGAAATCCAGCGCTGAAAGAGTGCGGCCTCTTCGGGACTGAGGGCCGGCTTGCCGGAATCGGGCGGAGGCATCACTTCTTTTGGATCGGTGGACAGGACACGCTTGATCAGCTCGCTGGTGTCGGCCTGACCGGGAACGATGGCCGTCTTCTTGGCGTCCGCCTCCACGTCAAGCCTCAGCTCGGCCTTGCGCTGGCTCGCATCGGGGCCGTGGCACGCAAAACACCGGTCGCCGAGGATCGGCAGGATGTCCTGCTGGAAGTCAGCGGGTGCGGCTATTGCCCCGGTGGAGGACAGGGCCGCAAGGCAAAGGCCCAGGGTGCGCTGGAGGGAGTACTTCATGGATGTTGCTCTCTTGGGTCCGGGCGCGCGGGCCGGAGGGATAAAAGAATCTGAAAGGACGGGCGCGCCAACTCTCCCAAATTGAAGCACAACCGCCCCGGCAATGCAAGCCCGACGCCCTGGGTGTCGGAACTCTTTAGAAATGTCCCCATCCTTAACTCAATGAAAATGTCCCCTCCGCGTTTTGCTTTGCCATGAT
>JAEUWI010000100.1 GCA_016791475.1 Candidatus Hydrogenedentota bacterium | reverse complement strand
CGCGCCCACCACGGCGGGTCTTCGACCTGGGCTACGATATGCCGTCCCTGCGGGACTAAACCCAACGTGACTTTACATTCAATCCACCGCGGCCCCTCTTGGGGGCCTTCCACATACCACCGGTTCTGCCGGTGGTTAGTGATTCACGGGATGTGTCTTGCACAATCCGTCAGTTAAAGACCACCATTCTTTTTGCCTTTTTCGACGTGCCACAGCCCCGGCAATTGCCGCATGACTTGATTTTTTCTGTGATCAGGTCCACGGAAATACGCGCGAGGATGACGGTGTCATTGCCCTCGCAACCAATTTCAGCCGCCGCGCACATCTCGCCGGGACCACCACTGGCGCGCCCGAGAAGGACTTCCAGCGCCGATTGAACGGCAATCAGGTGCTTCAGGCCGAGAAACTCCTCCAGCGGCTCTTCCACCGGCCAGGTTTCCAGGAAGAATTCAGGCGTCATGGCGAGCAATTCCTCCGCGGCCATTCCACCCAGTACCCCCATAAGTAGATTGCCCGAGCCCACGCCCTGACCGCAGGTACGTTTCCGGAACGTATATTCCTTCAGCCGGTCCTGCTCGTCGAGGATCACTTCGATTACTTCGGTAACATCGCTACAGGGCATCTTCGTACGCTTTTTCTACCTTGGCGGCAAACACGAAATCGCTCTCGGTCAGGCCATCGATTTTATGGGTCCAGATCGTGACTTCAACCTTGCCCCAGGTCAGGAGGATGTCGGGATGATGGTTTTCCGCCTCGGCAATGTACCCAACGGCATTGGTGAAATCCAGTGCTTCCTGGAAGTTCTTGAACTTATACTGCTTCGTCAGGTGGTGCTCTTCCACCAGATGCCAGTCGCTTCCAAGCTGGGCCAGAAACGTGTGCAACTCATGCCCGGCCAGGGGTGGAACCCCACCCTTGCATGGAACACATTCCTTCGCGGCCAATACTTCGCAGCCATCGAGCATGGTGCGTCTCCTTTTCTCCTGGCTAGACGTCAAACACCTTCGGGGGCCTCGCGTACCAGAGGTTGAGGTCCGCGTGATCGTCCAGGGTTACCGCGCCCAGTTTCACCGTGTAGGGGGCTTCGCCGTCGCAACGATATTCGATCTCGCCACCGGCGATCTCCCAGTTCCCCGCCTCCGGTCCGCTGAGGAGCAGCGTATGGGGGAAGCTCTGGGGATGGCCCACCGCCTCCAGTGTTTCGCCGGGGGCGGTGCCACCCGTGCATTCATCGAACTCCAGCGGAAAGCCGTTGATGCTGTATCGGGGCACGCCACCGGGGCCTTCGTTGCCGGTAATCAAGGTAATCTGAAACGTATCAAGTCGCGGCATGGCTACATTCCCATTCCCGCGGGCATCTCCCGGAAAAAGGGATTGACACCCGAGGTGTGGTCGGTTTCATCAAGCACCGCGCCGAGCTGGGGCACTTCCTTACGGAAGGCGCCCTCCACACCCGAGCGCAGGGTTATGCTGGAGGCGGCGCAGCCCTGGCAGCCGCCGCCCATGGTGATATAGATGGTGTTGCCCACAACCCGGTTCAAAACGATGACGCCGGAGTGGGAGGCGATGCCGGGGTTGATCTCCTCATCAATTACGCGCTGGAGCCGTTCGCGGATTTCAGCTTCCTCTGGAATGCTCTCCTGGTAGCTCGGATCGAGAACGGGAATGCCGCTTTTCAGATGGGCGCGTATCTGTTCGCCCACCCGCTTCGCAAATTCTTCCCAGGGGCTGAAATCGCTTCCGTCGCGCATCACCGTGACGGTCGTGTCGTGAATCAACACCGAACCCACGCCGCCGAGATCGAAGAGGGCGCTCGCGAGCGGAGAATGGGCGTAGGCGATTCCCGCCTCCGGCGCCCAGAAGGAAAGACCCTGAAGCAGCGGGCGGTTCACCATGAGCACGCACGCGGGCACGTTGGCTTCCTTGCGGGCCTTGATGGCGATCTCGTCACCCCGCCCCGCGCCGGCATCTTCACCAAACGATACGGGTGCGTGGACGACGCGCCGCGTTTTTGGCATGGGCTCGTCGTCGTCCTCGTCGTCGAAGTCGGCCGCCATGGTCTGGTGGCCCGTCACAGACTTGGGTGTTTCTTCGGTCTTGAATACTTTGGAAAACCATGAAGGCATGGCTTGTAAGTCCTCGTTGTAAGTTACTATTTGCGTGATCCATCTGTACCCGAAGAGACAAATCCCGCACGCTTTTCATTCCCCCGGCGGGGGCTTCTACGGAACAGGTAGCCGCATCCAGGGCCGATTCCTATTATACACCCTTCAGGCGGTGTGGCGTGTTATTAATTGCGAAAACGGGCGCGCCCCAAAGAGTTGTGCGTTAACGGCTGGACGCGCACCAGGTGAACAGGTTGGCCCATTCCGCACGCTGTCGCGCCACCACGTCAGATGGATTTCCGGGATAGGCCGCCTCCGCCGCGACCACGAGACCATGCCCGTCGTAATCCGGCAAGTGGAGCATGGCCGGGTGTTTACCCGTCTTGTGAAACCAATAGTGGCTATTCGAGAAATCCCCTTCCCGGCGGTGCATGATGCCGTGCCAGTAGGATCCGGTCGCGTTCTTCAATTCCTGGCTGATGGTGTGACTACGGTCCAGTTCGTCCACGTAGAGCCACAACCCGGCCTGCAGTGCGGGATTGGCGCGCAGCGGCGCCTGATGAACTGCGGTCTCGACCAGGGACAGCAGGGCCGTGTTCGCACCCCGCCTGGGGCATAACTCGGGCATGGCCCGCTCCAGCGGCAGGGCTTCGAAGAGGGGTGTCAGCAGGATGTTGAGTGTTTCCGGAAATATCATAAGGAATCTTTCCAATTACAGGGCTTTCGGGTAGTTTATCGAACGCGCGGGCGGAGGGTAAAGGTTGGCATCGGGTCGGACCTCGGGGCCGGTCGTCTTGCCCCTCCGAGCGGGAGAAACCCGGAATCATGAGCCGGTACACGCCGACAAAAGACCGATCAGCTATTCCACAAAACTTGCGTGAGCCACCGTAAACATGCTATCTTCTTTTCTCCGTGGACGTTGTGCCGCGGGCCTCAACGGAGAGATGACCGAGAGGCCGAAGGTGGCGCCCTGCTAAGGCGTTGTACGTCAAAAGCGTACCGAGGGTTCGAATCCCTCTCTCTCCGCCATTACTGAAATCCTGCGCCGGAATCATTTGAAATAAGTGATTCCGGCCATTTTTGTTTGCGGTGGGGTCTCTCTGAAAGCGTGCAGGCCCACTGGGTTGATTGGTGTGAATCTTCTCTTCAGAATAACGCCAATGTATTCCGATTGTGTTCACAACGGTGGGAGTTCGTTCTTTGATCTCGATTCGCCTGTTTCACTATGGTTTGGCCTTGTTTCTGCTTGCCGGGGGCGGCGCGGCCGCGGAATTCTTTGAACCGCTCCAACCACCCCGTGCTTTTCAGGTCATGGTGCACCGTGGCGCAATGCTTCAGGCCCCGGAAAATACCGCCCCCGCGCTGGAGCGTTGCATCGAAGAAGGCTTCGAGTGGGCGGAAGTGGATATTCGCCTGACCAGCGACGGGAAACACATCCTGTTTCACGATGAACAGGTGGACGGCAAGAGCAATGGCACAGGCGACGTCAAGAAAATGACGCTCGCGGAGTTGAAGGCGCTGGATGCCGGTAGCTGGTTCTCAGCGCGATTCGCCGGGGAGCGCCTCCTTACGCTGGGCGAGGGCCTCAGTCTCTGCCGGGGACGATTGAACCTCTACCTGGACTGTAAGGACGTTGATCCAATCCTTCTCGCGGACGAAGTGCTGGCGGCGGGGATGGAAAAGCAGGTCGTGGTTTTCGATGCACCGGAGAAACTCGCACAGATTCGCGAGCGCTCCCAGGGCCGCGTGCCCATCATGCCCAAATGGCACCCGGAATACGGCACGGAAGGATGGGTGGAGCAATGGCGCCCCGACGCGGTGGAAGTGAACGCGGATGAAGTGACGAAGGCGATCTGCGAAGCCTTTCACAAGCGAGGCATCAAGGTTCAGGCCAAAGTGCTTGACGAGGCGGACCAGCCCGAGGTTTGGCAACGCATGCGCGATGCGGGCGTGGACTGGTTTCAGACCGATCGTGCGGAGGAGGTGATCATGCACCTTTCCTGGAGCACGTTGCCGAACCGTCCCGTTCAGATCTCCCATCATCGTGCGGCGAATTACTACGCACCGGAAAATACCATTGTCGCGATGGAGAAATCCCTCCGCCTCGCCGCCGACTACGTGGAGTTTGACGTCCGCACCTCGAGTGATGGGCGGTTCTTCATATTGCATGACCCGAACCTTGGGCGGACAACCAACGGCGAGGGGAAAGTGGCGGAGACGGATGCCGCGACGCTGGCCGGGCTTGAAGCATCGTGGGATTTTGGGAAGCCCTTTGCGGGGCTGAAGATCCCCACGCTGGAAGAGACCTTTGAGTTGCTCGGTGGCAAGACCGGCCTTTACGTGGATGCCTACGATATCACACCGGAAGCCCTGGCGGATGGACTGAAGAAGCACAATCTGCTTGACAGCGCCGTGGTCTATCAGTCACCGGAATACCTGATAAAGCTGAAGACGGTGAACCCGGAAATACGAGCATTGTGCCCCCTTTCGGACGCGAATCAGATTGTGGCACTCCACCAATCCGTGCGCCCTTATGGCTTCGATGTTTCCTGGAAGATTCTTTCCGAGGACCTGATTCGCCGTTGCCACGATCTCGGAATCAAGGTCTTCTCCGACTCCGTGGACGACTACGAGACAGCGGCGGACTATCAGCAGGCGGTGAAGTGGGGGATTGACGTCATCCAGACTGACTACCCCGTTCGCGTAGCCGATGCGCTCACGCGTCTTTCAGCCGAGTCGCGATAGTGGTCATTTTGCAGCGTCACGCAGCACGAACTCTGCCTTCCCATTCGCCGAAATCGACAGTGTGAAACGCACGTTGTTTCCATCGCGATCAAAGGCGATCTCGTTACCCATGGATTCAAGCTTGCATCGTGACTCGGCCAATCCCGGCGGCAGCCGCAACTGGAGCTTCTGCTCACCTTGCGCGCCGCTGACCCATCCGGTGACTTCCTCGGCGCTGTAGTGAAAGCCGACATCGCGGTCCTTCAGCAACCCGCAACCCTCGGCCCCAAAGCCTTTCTCATACCAAGCCACCGGCACGCAGGGGGCAATCGTAATCGCGCCCCAGGCATCCGCATCCAGCCCAAGCAGCGCCTGCTGCACGACCGTGGAGTTGTATACCGCCGGATACTCCGTATATTTCGGCACCGTGGCCTCCGCCTCGTCGCCGGGCTGGAAACGTCCCAGTCCGTAGCGCTCGGCGTAGAAGCCCGATCCACCGCCGGAGGGCCGGTCGATGAGGTTGTTCACGTACCCGATGGTCTTGACGATACCCTCGCCGTCGTCCATCGCATGGCGCATGAGCGCGTCGTAGCGCCAAGTGCGCGCCATGGCGACGCAATCCTTGTGGGGGGCGCGCTTGTTCAGATCGCCGGGGCCGTACTCGACCGTCTTCTCCGCGATCCACGTGGGCGCGAAGAGACCCTCGACTTCGTAAAATGCGGACTCGTGTTTCTTGAAGTAATCCCACACATTCGTGGAGCGCGTTGACTCGACCGCGTCGAAGGCCACCAGAGCGAAATTGGTGTCCGTCATGCCGCGTGAAAAGCTACGATAGTGCTTTCCCGCCGGCAGTATCATGAACTCCGCGAGTCCGGCATGGGTCCCTCCTTCGCCCTGCATTTTTGTACCCGTGAACTTGATCCACGTCACGGTGCGGGGCTCGAAGGCCGCAATGGCCCGCGAGACATCGAGATTGTTGAAGCTCACCGTCACAGGCGCGGACCCATCACTGAATTCGAGGCGACCCTCGGCGAATCGCTCGCCCCTCGCGATTCCGGGCGTCGTGCGGTTGAAGAGGATAATGCTGTCCACGGAGGTCGCTTCGGAAAGCCCGATCTGAATCCACGCGCCGGTCGTCTCACCACTGGCGGCCCATTCGTTTTGTCCGCCGGCACCAGAACCCGCGCCGAAGGCATCGCTCCCGGTCCCGCGGATGCCGTCGATGACCAGAGCGGCGCGGTGGGCGGCGTCCAGCTCCGAAGTGACCGCCTTGACGCTGCCCAGACGCGTTGCCTGAGCCACATTGTTGTAGGCCAGATGCTCCAGGTAGTAGCTGCCCGATTCGTTCCAGAAATGCTTCTCCACACCCGCCGCAATCTGAGCGGCAAGCGCCTGGTATCGCTCGCTCTCGCTCTCGTTGCCCGCGACCGCTTCCAGTTGGGCCAGGCGACGAAAAGCGAGGATAGCGGAAGCGTTGGCGACCCCGTCGATCTCCCGATACACCTGATCGAGATCGTAGGAGTCGCTGTGGAGGAGCCCTTCGGGATCGAGCCAGGCCTCAATGAATCCGGCCACTTTTCTCATGACAGGCAGGTTGTTCGTGAGCCACGCCCGATCCTGAGTAAAGCGAAAAATCATATCGCCCAGCAGCAGCGTGTCGATATTGGCCGTGAGACGAAGGGGATAGTAGACCACACTCCCGTCCTGCGTGGTTTCGGGCACCACGCTGTGGGGGTTGTCGTGAAAGGTCATTGGCCGCACGCTGCCATCGTTGAGCAGGTACTTGGGGCTGACGGTCAAGTCCCAGGCGCGGAGCACCAGGGGAAGATTCTTCTCACAGGCCAGATAGGCCGCCGCCATATGCTTAACGTCCACACCGGGATACCAACCGGGGTAATGTCCATTCAGATCCACGCGCCAGGGTCGCTCGGGTTCTTCGTTCGGCTTCGGCGCGGGCGCTCCGGGCAGCGGCAAAGGCTCTTGCGCCGGGAGCAGGTTCTTATCCCAGTTTACGCGATAGACCTCCGTGATCCTTTCGTCGGGTAGATTCAATCGCGGCAGGGACTCTCCGGCGGAACAGTCCGTCGTCGGAAAGGACACGATAAAGACGCACACCGCCGCTGTCAAGAGCTGGGCTGTGATTCGGGAAGCGTTCATGGCGCATGGAACTCCGTCAGTCATTGTTGCAGTGACCCGCAGGCAATCATAGCACTCGCGC
This sequence comes from Candidatus Hydrogenedentota bacterium, assembly GCA_016791475.1. NCBI lineage: Bacteria > Pseudomonadati > Candidatus Hydrogenedentota > Candidatus Hydrogenedentota bacterium. Next base: position 5,205 of record JAEUWI010000100.1, on the reverse strand, counting down.
CGGGGGCTTCCAAGGCGGTTGGGTAAACGCCGGGGAGCCGAGAATAAGATTTATCGCCAGAGCCGCGGAGCTATGGAGCGGGAGCTTTCCAGCTCGCGAAGCGAGCAACGCGGCTTCACGGACAGCACAGTCACTAGAACTGTGGAGAATGACCCTGATTGTTCCGCGTGGGCAGTTACTGGAGCCTAAGAAGGGGTGACAAATTCTTGACAGTTGCGGCTGGTGTGCACGAGGCCAATTTTCCGCTCTTGGAGTCTAAGTGATTGTTGTGAATAGGGTTGTACTCGCCCTATGCGCGAGTTAGGGTCGCGTGCATTTGCTATTTTGCGCAACTTGCGGCATAACTACGTTCGGTAATCGAGGAGGATTCACGATGGGTGTTTTGAAACAAAGCATGATGTTGTTGCTGCTCACACTGGGAATGGCCCTTTTCGCTTCGGGCTGTCCTCTGATTGACCCGGACCCTGATCCTGTGGGCGAAGGCGAAGGCGAAGGCGAAGGTGAAGGTGAAGGTGAAGGCGAAGGTGAAGGCGAGGGTGAAGGCGAGGGTGAAGGCGAAGGCGAGGTGCCCGTCGACACAGCAGCCACGATCATGTTCGTCACGCAGACGCCCCAGTTCCAGGACTTCACCACCATCGGCTCCACCTTTGGCAATCACAAGGGAGATACCGGGTCGGCCCCGCGTGGCGGCGATCTCTATGTCCGCTACCCGGATGGAACCCTGCGCAACCTGACGGAAGAGCTGGGCTTTGGCACGGAAGCGGGCAAGGATATAGCCGTGCGCGATCCGGAAGTGCACTGGGAGGGTGAAAAGGCCCTCTTCTCCATGGTCATTGGCGGAACGGTTCAAAACGACAACGACCCCGTCTACTTTCAGCTCTACGAAGTAAGCGGGATTGGTCAGGGCGAGACCGCGAGCATCCGTAAGCTGGTGCAGCCCGAGGATTACAACAATATTGCACCGTGCTACACGTCCGACGATCGGATCGTGTTCACGAGCGACCGACCGCGGAACGGCGACAAGCGGCTTTACCCGCAATTGGACGAGTACGAGTCCGCGCCGACGGTTTCGGGGTTGTGGTGCATGGATGCGGACGGCTCCAACCTTCGACTCTTCGATCACTCACCTTCGGGTGACTTCGAGCCGATTGTGGACAGTTTCGGTCGCATTCTGTTCACGCGCTGGGATCACCTGCAGCGCGATCAGCAGGCTGATGCGGATATTTACAATTTGATCCGCGGTGAGGGCACCTCATACGAGGTCGTGACCTATGAGTCCGAAGAAGGCGACGCCTCCCACGCGCTGGCCCCCGGCGACGAAGTATTTCCCGAGCAGCGCGGCCTCTATGGCGAGGACGGTCCCGACCCCCTTTGGGACGATATGCAGGAGACGGAGAACGGTCATACGTTCAACGTCTTTTTCCCCTGGATGATGAAGCAGGACGGGACGGGCATGGAGACCTTGAACCATATCGGCCGTCTGGAGCTTTCTCGTTACATTGGCAGTGCCCGCAGCTATCTGCCGGAGGCCTACGCCTTCGAGACGCTGCGCATCAACAACATCATGCACATTGACGAAGACCCGACCGACCCGGGGCTCTACTATTTCACCAATGCGCCTGAATTCAGCACCCACGCCTCGGGCCAGATCGTGGCGATGCGCGGGGCGCCGGACATTAACCCCGACGACATGCGGATCGAGTACATCACCCATGAGGCCACGTCGAGCTATGTCGGTGATGACGAAGCCCGACCCGCCGGTCATGTGGGACTCTTCCGCGATCCGCTGGCAACCAGCACCGGCGAATTGTGGGCGGTTCACACCGACACCTATCGGGCGGATCGGCCGACCGTGGACGATCCGGGTTACCCCGAACCCTACACGGCGAGCAGTCGCTTTCAGTTCGCTATCCGCGAACTCGTGGAAGGCGAGGGCGGCGTGCGCGTGCCGGGAGCCCGGCTGAATCCGGGTGGAATTGTCGAGACGATCTCGTACTTCGACAACGCCAGCTATCGGCAACTCAATTACTCAGGTCCGATGTGGGAATTGCAGCCTGTCGAAGTAGCGCCACGTCCCCGCCCTTCTCTGGACACCCACCCGCTACCCGATATCGAGCAGACGGTGCTGGAGGAGTCCCTTGGCGGAGCCGAAGGCGTCGCTTCGCTCAAGGAGTATCTGGTGCAGAACAATCTGGCCCTCGTCGTGAGCCGCGATGTGACCATTCGTGGCGATGAACAGCAGGACGTCGACTTGAAAATAGCCGGCAGCGAACACCAGACCGCTACCGAAGGCGCCACGCCGAAGGAGATCGCCTGGATGCAGTTTTTCGAAGGGAAGCAGCTTCGCGGCTATCGATTCGAGGGACGGCGCATTATCGCGCGCGCCCTGGAGGATAGCCAGAACCCGCCCGTGCCCGAGGCCCCGGAAGGCGCCGTTCGTCTGGGCGCCGACGGCTCCATGGCCGCGCTGGTTCCCGCCGGTCGGGCCCTCTCCTGGCAGATGACGGAGGAAGATGGCACGGCGGCGGTGCGTGAGCGCATGTGGCTGACCTTCCAGCCCGGCGAGATTCGAGCCTGCACGAACTGCCACGGCCTGAATAAGACCGATGTCTTCGGCGGCGGCCTTCCCCAGAACGAGCCCCAGGCCCTGAAAGACCTGCTGGCGTGGTGGCTGGAACAGCAGTAACCCGCCCAGAGGGTTCGCACGCACGCCTTTGATTTGAACGGCCCGGCCGGATCGACCCAGCGGTCGATTTGCCCGGGCCGTCTTTTCTTTTCTACACTGTTCGCACGAAGGCAGTTTTGGCGGAAAGGGAACGCTATGAAATGCGGGCAACGGTACGCTTCTCCACGGATTCCAATAGTAGGCGGCTTGGCACGGATGAAGTATCGCTGGGCGAGTGCCAGGGTGCTCCTCTCACTTATCGGGTTGTGCTTCTCTATCCGGGCCGACGTCACTTCGGATACCCGGATCAGCCATATGGGCCCCGACGGTGAAATCGCCTATGCCGTTTTTGAGGTGCGGGCGGCTTACAACAGCATTGAAGATGAGTTTCTAATTGTCTGGGCGGGTGAGGACAATACGGCGCCGCTGGTGGAAGGGGAACGGGAGCTCTTCGGCCAGCGCATCGACGCCGCAACAGGGCAGGAAATCGGCGCGACTGATTTCAGAATCAGCGACATGGGTAACGATGCGGAAGCCTCGCCCACTGTTCGCGATGATTTCGGTATCGTCGAGCAACAGGTGGTCTATAACCCAACGGAAAATGAGTTTCTCGTTGTCTGGGTGGGTCAGGACGACACCGCTCCACTGGTGTCCGGAGAAACTGAAGTATTTGGCCAGCGTATCGATGGAGAGACCGGTCAACCTGTAGGCCCCAACGATTTTCGGATCAGTGCGGCGGGCGGTAGCGGGGCGAATGGCTACAATGTGCAGAATGTGGCGGTGGCCTATTGCGGGAGCGCCAACGTGTATCTCGTGGTGTGGTCGGCCGATGATAGTCGTGCGCCGCTGGTCGATGGCGAGTTTGAGATTTTCGGCCAGCGATTGAACGGGGCCACGGGGGCGGAAGTGGGGGAAGACGACTTCCGGATCAGTACCATGGGCGACGATCTGGAGTCCAACAGCACGATTCGGGCTCGCTACGATGCGGTGGCGCCGCGTGTGGCCTGCAATGAGATCGACGGCGAATTCCTGGTCGTCTGGCAGTCCGATGATGATCGCGGAAGCCTGGCGGATGACGAATTCGAGATCTTTGGCCAGCGAATAGTCGCTGGTACCGGCGCGGAAGTCGGGGAAAACGATTTTCGGATCAGCGACCTGGGTTCCACCGACGGGGACAACGCCTATCGGGCCTGGGAACCCGACGTGGCCTGGGATTCCGTCAACAACGAGTACCTCGTGGTATGGCGTGGCGAGGATGACACACCGCCCCTCGTGGACGGCGAACACGAGGTCTTCGGGCAGCGTATCAATGCCTCGAATGGTGCGGAGGTGGGCGACAACGACGTTCGAATCAGTTTCATGGGCGATGACGCGGAGGCCGACCCGGTCGCCCGTGGGGCGGAATTCGTCAACGAACCCCGATTGACCTTTAACAATCGAGACGAAGAGTTCATGGTCGTGTGGAACGCCGAGGACGACACACCGCCACTCGTTACAAATGAGTTCGAAGTCTTCGGTCGGCAGATCGGCGCCGGCGAGGCGATGGCGCCGGGCGACGATGAAATCCGCCTGAGCGATATGGGGGACGACGCGGAAGCCAATGCGGCGGAGCGGGCGAAGTATCGTGTCTTTCGGGCTTTTGTGTCCTATGGAGAGACCCAAAACACCTACCTCGTGGTCTGGGAGGGGGAGGACGACGCGTCAAACGCGTCCGATCCCTCGCTGGTCGAAGGAGAGACCGAGGCGTTCATGCGATTTCACCGGTCCCCGAATAGCGTTCCAGAAATCGCTGGCGACGACGCGCGCACCGTGACGATGGATGAGGATGGCGTTCCGCAGGCCTTCGTGTTGACGCTCAGCGCGACCGATATTGATGGAGACTCTCTGTCATGGTCTATCGGGTCTGGAGCGGCACATGGTACCGCAAGCTGCGACGCCGCCGGAGAGACGATCGATGTTGCCTACCAGCCGGCGTTAAACTTCTACGGTGACGATGGCTTCGTGGTAAGCGTCTCCGACGGGAACGGTGCAGAGGATTCGGTTGCCTTGATCGTGCAAGTCCAGCCGGTAAACGACCCTCCGGTTTCAATTGACGATGTGTATTTCGTGGCCGCCAATAGTATCGGTAACGTGCTCGGCCTTCTTTCCAATGATGAAGACTTGGACGGCGACACGCTCGCGATACTCTCCATCGACACATCGGGACTCGCAGGTACGCTCGAAATTGAAAGCGGGGGAACGACGGTGACTTATACACCGCCGCTAGGATTCGCCGGGGAAGAGACCTTTTCCTATATCGCCACGGACGGCTCCGGCGGCCAGGATTCCGCGAATGTGTCCATCGACGTGACAGGAGGCGAAGGCGAAGGTGAAGGCGAGGGCGAGGGTGAGGGCGAGGGCGAGGGCGAGGGCGAGGGCGAGGGTGAGGGTGAGGGTGAGGGCGAGGGCGAGGGCGAGGGTGAGGGCGAGGGTGAGGGTGAGGGCGAGGGTGAGGGTGAGGGTGAGGGTGAGGGCGAGGGCGAGGGCGAGGGCGATCGGCC
>JAEUWI010000099.1 GCA_016791475.1 Candidatus Hydrogenedentota bacterium | reverse complement strand
GACGGAAGGGACGGAAGGGACGGAAGGGACGGAAGGGACGGAAGGGACGGAAGGGACGGAAGGGACGGAAGGGACGGCTGGGACGGAAGGGACGGAAGGGACGACGGGGACGTGTGGTATGACTCCGGTGTCGCTCACGGGGCTGTTCCGCGAAGCGGAACGGTATGCATTGCCACGGGGGACCGTGGCAACGCGTGCACTGTGCACGTCTTCGCGCGTGGGTGCTTTACTTCAATGTATCCGATGTTCTCTGTCCCACGGTCTCCGGTGTCTGGGCCTTTCCCCAGAATTCCTGTAGTGTGGGGCCGTTTTTTTCGTGGTGGTCGCGGAGGAAGAAGTTCCAGATTTCGTAGGGCCAGACGCGGCGGCCTATGCGGGTGTACCATCGCATGGCGTGGCGGAATTCGGGGTCGGGGTGGGCCAGCACTCTCTTGAGGGCGCGGGGACGCAGTTGCATGGCGGCTTCCATAAACTTGACCCAGAGGAGTACGCGCCAGGGGGGCAGGTGGCGGGTGGCGAGGGTCTGGTGCTTGTAGTCCCAGCGGCGGCGGTCGAGTTGGACGACGTTGCGGGTGGCGGAGAGGGAGAAGAACGGGGTCCAGCGGTGGGGGGTGACGTAGAGGAGCTGGATCTGGTCGGGGTCGTAGGAGAGGAGGTGGCGCAGCGACTTCCAGTAGTCCCGGTCGCGCTCTTCTTCGAAGCCAACGACGTAGGTGGCCATGGAGACGATGTTGTGCTGGCGGAGCAGTCGGATGGCTTCGCGGTCTTTGTTGACGGTGGAGCCTTTCTGGATGGTTCGCAGGGTTTCTTCGCTGTAGCTCTCGGTGCCGAGGAGGAAGCGGATGAACCCGGCCTTTTTGTAGAGGTGGAGGATGTCGCGGTCGCGAACGATGTCGTCAGCGCGGGTGGAGCCGACGAGGGTGATGGGGAGGTCGTGGGCGATGAGGGCTTCGAGGAAGGCCCGCCACGCCGCTTTGGAGGCGGCGGGGTCTTCGTCGGCGAAGTTGAAGAGTTGGACGCCGTGTTCGCGGTGGAGCCAGGCGATTTCGGCGGCAAGTTTCTGCGGGTCGCGGTGACGCCAGCGTCGCCAGAATTTGCTCTGGCCGCAGTAGTTGCAGAGGTGGGGACAGCCCCGTGAAAACTGGATGACCACGGCGCGGCGTCCGCCCCAGTAGCTGTAGTTTTTGAAGTCGATGAGCTCCCAGCCGATGCGGTAGTCGTCGAGGCACTCGATGATCGGGGCGGTGGGCGTGGCGACGGGGCGTCCTTCGCGCCGGAAGGCGATGCCGGGGAGGGCGTCGACGGGTTCGCCCGCGTCCACCGCGCTGAGCAGGGCGGGGGCGGTGTGCTCGCCTTCACCGCGCACGATGAAGTCGATCTGGGGCTCTTCTTCGAGGATCTCCTTCCAGTGATAGGTCGGGAAGACCCCGCCGTAGACGATCCACGCACGGGGCAGCGCGGCGCGGATGGCCCGGCTGACTTCCGCGATGATGGGGTGGGCCGAGGTCGACCCGGAGTGGCCGAAGAGCACGGCGTCGGGCCCGAGGGCGACGGCTCGCGCGACGATTTCCCGCGTGGAGAGGGGGGCGAGTTCCCCGTCGATGAGGTGGGTGTCGTGCCCCGCGTCAATAAGGGGGCCGCCAACAGCCAGAAGCCCCAGGGGCGGGAGGTGGTCGCGTGGAATGCGGCTGCCGATGGACGGGTGGGGGACGTTGACGAGCAGGACGCGCATGGGTCGTAACCTTCCGGGGCATTGGATGTGGAATGGAAGTTGTGGTGTTGTTTCATGTGTATTGTAAAAGAACTTTATAGGTGAAAGCAAGTAGAGAATTGTAGAGAGTGTATGGAGGGTGGAGGTACTGACGTGCGCGCGGTCTGCCTGATGTCTGTGACGGGGGGAGCCTGGGTATGGCATTGCCAAGCGGAGCTTGGGAGGGTTTGGGCTGTTGTGGTGTTCACAGGGACGGGAGGGACGTAAGGGACGGGAGGGACGGAAGGGACGGAAGGGACGGAAGGGACGGAAGGGACGGAAGGGACGGAAGGGACGGAAGGGACGGAAGGGACGCAGGGATTTGCGGGACATCAAGGAATGTGTGAAATGTCTTCGTTCTTGGCGGCGGGGTGTGTTCCGCGGAGCGGAACGGTATGCATTGCCACGGGGGACCGTGGCAACGAGTATTCTCTCAATTGAGCTTGAGTTATGCCCAATCTGGCAGCGGCCGCGCTACCCCGTCACGTTGAAATTCGGCGATTGGCCCAGAAAGGTTCTGGGGTTGTCCCAGGTGAGGCGTTGGATGGTGGCTTCGCTGTGGCCGCGGCGTTTGAGTTCGATGCGGGCTTTGGGGACGGCGAGGGGATCGCTGATGCCCCAGTCGCAGGCGGAGTTCATCCAGAGGCGCTCGGTGCCGTACATCTCTATGATGTCGGCGGCGCGCTGGCTGGTGCATTTGGTTTCGGGGTAGAGGGTCATTCCGGCCCAGAAGCCCTTGTCGAGGACTTCGGCGACGGTGTGCTCTTCGACGTGATCGATGAGGACGCGGCCGGGCTCCACGTCGCCCCGGCTGAGAAGGGCGTCCATGATAATGCGGGTGCCCTTGCGTTTGTCTTCGAGGTGGGGGGTGTGGACGAGGATGAGCTGCTTGTGCTTGACGGCGAGGTCGATCTGCTCTTCGAGGATGGACAGCTCGTTGCGGGTGTTTTTGTTCAGGCCGATTTCGCCGACGCCGAGGACGTTGGGCTTTTTGAGGAAGTCGGGGATGATCTGGATGACTTCGCGGGCGAAGCCGGGGTCGTCACCTTCTTTGGGGTTGATGCAGATCCAGCAGAAGTGCCGGATGCCGAATTTCTTCGCGCGGGCGGGCTCATATTCCGTGAGCTGCCGGAAGTAGTCGTAGAAGCCTTTGACGGAGGCGCGATCGAAGCCGGCCCAGAAGGCGGGCTCGGATATGGCGACGCAACCGGCGAGGGCCATGCGCTCGTAGTCCTCGGTGGTGCGGGAGACCATGTGGCCGTGGGGTTCGATGTATTTCACGCGGATTTCTCCGGCGCGGCGCCGAGGGCGCCCTTCATGCCCTGGGCGGACTGGGCGATGGCTTCGGTGGTGTCGCTGAGGGATTCGAGGACGCGTCGTGCCCGTTCGCCCTGGCCGTCGCCGAGGAGGGCAAGGGCGTTGCGCAGGGCGGCCACCCGGAAATCGTCCTTCGCGGGGGCGCCATCGGCGGCGCGCTCCAGGCGGTCGAGGAAAGCGGCGATGTCGATTACTTTGGCGCGGTGTTCGAGGAAGTAGGTTTCCACGATCTGGGCGTAGGTCATGGGACAGGAGGATGGGTATTGCATGGGGATTCCCTTGGTGTGGTTGTTAGGAGATTTAACCACAAAGAACGCAAAGAGCACAAAGGGGATGTTTGCTCATTCGCGGAGGCGTGATGACACGGGCGTACAAGACGAATGGCTAGCGGTGTGGTGTGATTGGAGGAGAAGGCGAGTGAACACCGCTCGAATCGGTGAATTCTGCTGACGTGGAGAATCTTTTGCTCCAGGCACACGAACCGGCGTTGCCGGATCGCGTGGCACGACCTCAGTGGTCTCTATAGTTCATGCGATGCTTTTCGCTTCCGCCGGTTGCCAGGCGAGGAGCCATTCGAGGGCACGGCCCATGACGGTCTCGTCGATTTCGTGGACTTCAAAGGCGTCGCCGGCGCTGCGGATCATGGGGATGGAGCGCATGCCGCCCAGGTGCTCCTGAAATTCGGCCAAGCCGCGCATCAGCGTGGTGGCGTCCTTCAGCAGCGGATGGGCCAGCTCAAACCCGAGACTGTCCAGGCAGTGGAGGATGCGCTCATGCTCGACTTCATCCAGCCAGCCCTGGAGGCGCGCATAGGTCACGTCCAGCGCAAGGCCAATGGCCACGGCGGCCCCGTGGCGGATGCCGTAGTGGCTCATCTGCTCCAGCTTGTGGGCGGCCCAGTGGCCAAAGTCCAGGGGGCGCGCTTCGCCCCGCTCGAAGGGATCGCCGTTCTTCGTGATATGGTCGAAGTGGTGCTTGGCCGAGGCGCGGATAATGGGAATGGCCGCCTCTTCATCACGCTGGCGAATGGCTTCGGCGTTGCGCTCGATTTCTTCGAAGAGCCCGGGATCTTTCAACAGGGCCACTTTGACCGCTTCGCTGAAGCCGCAGATCCAGTCACCCTGGCTCAATTCGGCCAGCATGGACTCGTCGTTGATGACCGCCCAGGGCACTTCATACACACCGAGGTAGTTCTTCTGGCCAAAGGCGTTGATGCTGTTTTTTACGCCGAGGGCGGAGTCCGCCTGGCTGAGGGTGGTCGTGGCCACGCGGATAAGCCGCACGCCCCGGTGGGCCAGTGAGGCCGCGAGGCCCACGGCATCGAGCAGCGCGCCCCCGCCAACTACCACCACATAAGAGCGTCGGCAGAGGTGGGCCTGGCTGATGATCTCCAGGGCCTTATCGAGCGTGTGGCGGTCCTGCTTGGCCCGTTCGCCGCCGGGAAGGAGGTGGGGCACGCCGATCAGCGCCACGCTGCTGCTGTGGGCTTCAAACCAAGACGTAATCTGGCCCAGGAAACTGGTCTGAGCCTGGGCAAGGCCCTCGTCCACCATGACCACCATGCGCGCCCGGCCCGTCTCCGAAGTGCCGGTCAATTCGGCGAGGAGTGGGTTGTCGGGGCGAAAGAGCCCGTGGGTGCACCGGAGCCGATGGGTGTAGGCCACGGTGAAGGTGGAATCCAAATGCATGTCGATCTGCCCTGTGCTGGCGCCGCCCCAGGCGCGGGAAATGGAGAACGGGCGTGAGGGGAGAACGTCAATGTTCCCAGTGCCTTACGCGCGAGCGCCTCGGAGTTGGCAGGCTGCGGTGCATCCGTGAAAAAACCGCAATCACGGACCACAAGTATCTTACGCGGTGCCGAAACGCCTGTCAAACCAACGAATGAAGTTGCTCGGCCACGATAGGCCCGTTTCCATGACGAATCTGGGAGATCAATCTCTGTCGGTATGATCGAAGCCAGGCTTCAACAATACCGATCACCGTGGGTTGGGCGTCCCGCCTGACCTTCGCGACTACGGACAGCAACCCAGTCTCGACTGACCAGAAGGGTCTTGAAGCTGACACTCCGAATTTTATCGAGCGGCGTCGACTCAAGGTCAGGCGGGACGCCTAACCCACGTTGAATCGCTTAGTCAGGAGAAGAGGGCGTGCGCTTGACCGATTGTGGGCATCCCGTGTGGACGGGTCATGGATTGACTCCCAGGCGCTTGAGCGCTTCTGCGCCACCAGGCACGCCAGAATCCAGGATGTGGCGGATGGACATCATCAAGTTCGGACCCAATCGGTCGTCGAAGCCGCACCTTGGACTAGGGCCCCACAGTTGCGGATACCGGTCCGCCTTGAGATCGTTGTAAAGGTATTCGAGTGCCGCCACGTCAACGACCTCGCCCAACTCGGCGCGCAATCTTTGGTTATTGACGAACGTCGTGAGCGACTCGGCGAGCGCTTCGCGCCGTCGGGGACCCACGGTCTGTACCCAGTTCGCCAACGGCAACGGCAGGAATGTAGTGCTGTAAGAGAAAAACTCAGTGTGTATCTGACGATCCGGTTGAAACCAGAAACCTGCATCCACCACTTTAAAGGCCAGTTCGGTCAGTTCCTGCCGAGTGTACCTCGGGGTGCGGCGCTTCAATTCGGCGAGGGCGAATGGCCAGTCGGCATGTTCATATCGCTGAAGAAGTTCGCGATCTGTTGCTCGAATGACATTGAAAGTTTTCGATGGGTTGGGAGAGGATAGGTAGGCGGCGCAATGAGCCGTAGTGATCACGCCAAGGCCGAGTAGAAGGGCCGTCGCAACGAGTTTCAGGGCTTCGCGATTCATGGATGTAGGATCTCCGAATGCGTGATTCAAGGTCTGAGAGCTTGTGAAATTAACGCTAGGCGGGAGCACGGACTTTCCAGTCCGTGATTCTCGTGCGACTCCGTCGCACGATACGCGGGTAGGAAAACCCGCGCTCCCGTTTGGCGACTGCCTGATGGGATAATTCACAGCTTCCGAGTGGATATACGCCGTGGATTGCGGGAGGTTCACCGTGACTACTCGGTCAGCCTGAAGCGCAAGACCTCAATACCGCGTCCAAAGCTTGATTCCCTCCCCCGCGTGCGAAGTATCATATGAACACGAGCGAACATATTTGAACATTCGCTCTCAACCGAAGCGACGCGCCATGCCCTCTCAAAAGACCGAATTTGTCCCTGTGAATCGATCGCTGGCCGACCTCTGCGGCGCGGACTATGCCGAGGCCGTCTGCCGCGCGCGGGACCTGCTGACCGGCGAGGATGTGGCCTCGCTGATGGCCCTGGCCACGGAGCCTGTGGCGTTTTTCCCGGACTCCTTTCAGGAGCGATGCCTCTCCCTGCTGGATAGTGTGGGAGACACCATCCTCCCCGCCCTTTCGGATTCGTCTGCAGGCGCGTCGACCAAGGCCTTCAACGCCGCCACGAAGACCACCATGGCGCCCCTGAGCGCGCTGGGCTGTTTTCGGCTGGGTGAAGATGGCCGTCTTTATCTTGCGGCGAAGAGCGAGCACTATCACGCTTCGCTGGGCCACAGCTTTCCGGGCTACGAATTGCTCGACCGCGCGCGTCGCTTGGGCATTCCCAATGCCACGCACAACAACACGCGCGGTCAGATGACGCGGGTGCTGGAGGAGCGGCTGGTGGCGGCGGCGAACGGACTTGATGTCGATGATCGCGCGGGACTCGCGGCGGTGTTGGCGGAGAACCGGCTGGACGTCATGAATCGCGTACTGAATCTGGAGACCGGGAGCCTGGCGGTGGAGGCGGCGCTTAAGATGATCCTGGCGCGCTTCTATCGGATGCAGCGTGAATTGGCGGAGCCGGCCTATGCGGGGAAGACGCCGGTGATACTGGTGATTGGCGATGACGAGGGCGGGCTGGGCGGCAACTACCACGGCACGACGATCATTACGCAGATGATGCGGGGCATGTGGCCGGAGCTGACGGCGCGGCTCGATGTGGCGGGCGCAATTCAGGTTCGAACCATTCGTCCGAACAATCTCGCGGATCTGGATGCGGCCTTCGCCGAGTTTGAAGGCGGCTTCACGAAGATCGCGGGCTTGTTTCACGAGATCGTGATGATGAACTATGGTGGCCTGACCCTGACGCGCGAATTCCTGCATCATGCCTATGACCTCTGCGCAAAGCATGACGTGCCCGTGGTGTGCGATGAGATTCAGTCGTGCATCTGGAGTTCGGAGATCTTTCTTTTCCGCGAATATGGATTGAAGCCGAGTTTCGTGTCGGCGGGCAAAGGCTTTCCCGGTGGCGAGTATCCCGCGTCGCGCATTGTGTTCAGCGCGGCGATGGATGTGAACCTGCCGCAGTTTGGCGCGCTGGTGACGAATGGCCAGGAAGAACTGGCCTCGTTGGCTTATCTGGTGACTTTGACCTGGGCCCAGGCCAACGCGGGCGTGACGAAGGCGGTGGGGGCTTATTATGCCGGGCGCTTGCGCGAGGTCGCGGCGCGCTATGATGGGCTGGTGACGGCGGTGGAGGGACACCGGCACATGTCAACGCTATTTATCGAAGATCTGGAATCGGCGAAGGCTATTGCGGCGCTGCTGGTGGAGGCGGGGCTGGACATCAGCGCCCAGACCTACAAGGCCGATTGTCCCCCGGCACTGTTGACGAAGCTGCCGTTGACCGCGGGCTACGAGGTGGTGGACTGCGTGGTGGATAAGATCGATGCGGCGATGGCGGCGTATAGCAGTTGACAGTTGACAGTTGACTGTGGACAGTGGACTGAGTGGACGGTGGTACGTTCTAGATGATGTGTTGACTGCGAGGCGGTTGAGCGGATTTTCCCAGCTTTAAAGGACCTGAACCCAATGCAACTAGGCGCCATCGATATTTCAATTTTTGTGGTCTACTTCGGCGTGGTGCTGTTTCTGGGCTACTGGGCGACGCGCCGGAGCGAAGTCTCCAAGCGGGACTATTTCCTTGCGGGCGACAAGCTGCCCTGGTGGATGATCGGCGGGAGCATTGTGGCGTCGAATCTGAGCAGCCACCAGTTCGTGGGAATGACGGGTGCGGCCTACGACCGGGGATTTGTGGCCATTACGGCGGAATGGGGTGCTATTCTCATCGGGCTCAATGTGCTGCTGTGGATATTTCTTCCCTTTTACCTGCGCAATGGTTTCTACACCATGCCTGAGTTTCTGCAGCGGCGCTTTGGCGACGCCTCGCGTGTGGCCTATGCGGGCCTGATAATCCTCATCTATATTTTCATCGAAATCGCCTCGGTCCTTTATCTCGGCGCCTTCACACTCAACAAACTGATGGGCGTCGATATGCTCACAAGCATCATCGTACTGGCGGTGTGCACCTCCGTGTACACCATTGCCGGCGGATTGCGCGCGGTAGTCTGGACCGAGATGCTGCAACTGGTCGTGCTCCTCGTGGGCGGTGTGGCCCTCTCAATCGCCGTGATAAACGCGGCCGGGGGGTGGGACAACGTAATGGCGACACAGACGGAGTGGGATCTCCTCTTGCCCGCCGACGACATCGACTATCCCTGGACCCAGTACCTCGGCGGCGTGCTGTGCATCAGCGCTTTTTACTGGGCGACGAATCAGTTTATCGTGCAGCGGGCGCTCGCCGCGAAGAATGAGAACCACGCGCGTATGGGCGTGGTATTCGCCCAGTACATCAAGTTCTTCATCCCGTTCATGACCGTGGTGCCGGGGCTGATGGCGGCCAAACTCTATCCCTCGATTCAGAAAGCGGACGAAGCCTTTCCCACGCTCGTGGAAGAGCTGCTCCCCCATGGGCTCGTGGGCCTCGTACTGGCGGGGCTGACAGCGGCGATCATGTCTCACGTTTCGGGGGCCATCAATTCCTGCACGACGATTGCAAGCATGGACTTTTATGTGCCCTATGTGAACAAAAATGCCACAGAGCGCCAGGTCGTGCGTTTCGGCAAGATTGTGGGTGCGGTTATCTCGGTGCTGGGCATCTTCTGGGCCTGGGTCCTGATCAGTTATTCGGATAAGCCGATTTTTATCTACCTGATGAACGCCTACGGCTATTTCGCCGCGGGTATCGCCGCCATGTTCCTGCTGGGCATCTTCTGGAAGCGCGCGACCCATGCGGGCGCGCTCGTGGCCGGCGGACTCACGCTGCCCCTGAGTGCGCTGCTCGACTACTTCTACGACATGCCCTTCGCCAACCGGACCGGTATCGTGTTCTGGGCCTGTATGGTTGGTGGTGTCCTGGTAAGTCTGGTTACGACGCCGAAGTCGGAAGCGGATCTGAAGGGGTTGATCTGGGACTGGCGGTCGGCCTTTGCGACCCGGGGCGACGACCAGCCGAAGGGGCTCATGCGGCCCGCGATCTGGTGCGCGATCATTAACGGTATCGTGCTTTTTATGTATTTCCGGTATTCGTGAAGCGAGCGGGGCCAATTGAAAACAATCCAGGAAAAGAAACTGACCTCCACCCGGCGGCGTGCTCGCATTCTCGAATGCCTTTCCGCAGAAGGCGAGGTCTTTGTGCTGGATCTCGCGGAACGCTTTGGCGTGACGCCCATGACCGTGCGACGGGATTTGGAGGCGCTGGAGGGGGAAAACGCCCTGACGCGAACCCACGGCGGCGCCATTTTCTCGAAGCAGTCCGTGGCGGAGTTTGCCTTTCTTGAGCGCAACCGCACCAGCATCCGCGAGAAACAGGCCATCGCGCGCGAGGCGGCGTCGCTCGTATCGCCGGGGATGACCATCGTTATCGATACGGGCACTACGACGTTGGAAGTGGCTCGGGCGCTCAGCGGCGTCGCGGGGTTGCGCGTTTTGACGTCGTCCCTCGCCGTGGCCTCGGCGCTCCACACCCACCCCAATATGGAAATCGTTCTGCTCGGCGGGAGTGTTGGGAAAAACAGCCCCGACCTTTCCGGCGCGCTTACCGAGGACAACCTGCGACGCTTTCGCGTGCAGCTCGCCTTTCTCGGCGCGGACGCGCTCGACGAGCGCGGCCTGTACACCACCGATCTGGCCATCGCCCGGGTGTCCGAGGCGATGATCGACGTGGCGGAGGACACGGTGCTGGTGGCGGACAGCCGCAAGTTCCAGCGGACCTCGTTTGTGAAGTTTGCGGAGTGGCCGCAGATTCGTCGCGTGATCACGGATCAAGAAGCGGCGCCCGCTCATCGCGCCTGGCTGAAGCGATGCGTGAGCGATGTTCGCTACGCGAAGTCGGGAGGAAACGGCCGTGTCTGAGGCGCTCTATATCGGCATTGATTTGGGGACGACCGCGCTGAAAGTTGCGGCTTATGACGCCCGCACGGGGGAGCGCGTGGCGGGAGACGAACGTCCGCTGAAGGTACTGACCGATGCCGAAGGCCGCCGGGAACAGCCCCCCGAATCGATCATGAAAAGCCTCAAGAAGGCGTTGGAGTCCATCGGGCGGACCTGTGGCGGACTTGATCGTGTGGAAGGTCTCGGTCTGGCATCCCAGGGGGGCAGCGGCATCGTGGCGGTCCGGAAATCCGGCAAAGCCCTGACGCCCATGACCCTGTGGAATGACGCCCGCGCTTTTGTGGAATTTCAGCAGCTCGTCGATCGGCTGCCGGTGAACTTCTGGCGCACCCGAACGCGCCGCGACGATCCCGGCATGGGGCTGGCCCGGCTGATGCGGCTGCGAAGTGAGTCGCCGGAATTGCTGGTGGATCAGAATCTTTACGCGGGCGCCGGAGACTATGCCTATTTTCATCTGACGGGCGTGTGGCGGCAGGATGCATGCCACGGCTTGCAGTCGGGAATCTACGATGCCCGGACGAACAGCGTGAGTGATGAACTCTCTGGTATCGTGGGTCTGTCCTCAGATTTTTTCCCCGCCCTGCGCGAGGGGAATGAAACCCATCCCCTGTCAAAATCCGCCGCGAAAGCGTTTGGCCTTCGCGAAGGCATTCCCGTGGCCGGGCCCTATATGGATCACGAGGCGGGCTTTCTCTCCGCAGCGCGGGTTTCCGCCCGCCCCCTCCAGTGTTCCCTGGGCACCGCCTGGGTGGGCAATTTTCAACTGCCGGGCGATTCCATGGGGCACACGCCTTTTCAACTTGCGATTCCGTCGCCTGCTTCCGACGGGACCCTCGTGATACAGCCCCTGATGACAGGCAACTTGACCTGGAACTGGGCCCTCGAAACCTTCGTGGGCGGGAGCGCGGCCTCGGCGCTGAGCATGCAGGCCCGGCTTCTGGAAGCGGCATTGTTACCGCCGGGTGGTCTGACCTGCGTGCCCTGGCTGAACCGTCCCCATCCGCTCGATCCCGCGCTGCTGGGCGGATGCACCTTCGCGGGGATCGGCCCTTCCATGGAGCGGAGCGATTTCCTTCGCGCGGTGGTCGCGGGCATGGGCTACGAGCTGCACCGGGTCTTCCGGGAGGTGGCCGCGGGCGGCCTGATCGACAGCGTGGTGCTGAGCGGCGGCACCAGCCGCAGTCCCCATTTTCAGCAGCTCATAGCGGAGCTCTTTACGCCGCTCCCGGTCCTGTTGCTGGACGACGCGGAATGGATGGGAACGCGGGGCTGTCTCCACGCGTTCAACCCCCAGTCTGCCCGGGCGAGTGCGGTGCTGGTGAAGCCAGGCGGTCTGCTGGATCGCAATGCGCTGGCGGCGGGTGAATCGTTGTACAATGAGGTATTCAGTCGGTTGTATGGTCACGTTCGCGCGGGAAGCGCCTACGTTCTCGGAGGAAGTTAAAGCGAATGGTCATCGAGCGCCCGCGCATAGGACTGCTGCCCCTCTATCTGGCATTGTATGATTCCGCGCTGCCCGACCTGCTGGGCGAGTTGGACCCCTTTCTCAAAGGAGTGAACTCCGCCTTTGTATCCAACGGGGTCGATGTGACGGAGGCACCCGTGTGCCGCGTCAAAGCGGATGTGGCCGGTGCCGTGGAGCGCTTCCGGGCCGACGGCGTGGACTTGATTGTCACGCTGCACCTCGCCTATTCGCCGTCGCTGGAGTCCGTGGGACCGCTGGTGGAGTCGCGATTGCCGGTGCTGATGCTCGACACAACGCCCGACGCCGCATTCGGGCTGGACACTGATCCGCTCCGGCTCCTCTACAACCATGGGATTCACGGCCTGCAGGATCTTGCTTCCGTGCTGCGGCGCCGCGGCAAGGATTGCTGGATCGTCGCGGGACATCTCAGTAATCCCTCCGTCATGGAGCGGGCCTGTGCCATTGCTCGCGGCGCCCGCGCGGCGTCGAGCCTGCGAACGAGCAAGGTACTGCGCATTGGCTCCTCTTTCGAGGGGATGGGCGATTTTCGGGTGGCCGATCTCGAGTTGTACGGAACGTTGCGGGTGGAGGTGAATGAGATCAAGCCAGACGCCCTGTTGGACGATGTACGTTCGATCTCCGAGGAGGCCGTAGCGGCGGAGATGGCGGATGACCAGGCCCGATTCGAGGTGGATGCGCCGCCCGAGGTGCACGCCCGCACCGCCCGGCTCGGTCTGGGGCTCCGGCAATACCTGGAGCGCCACGGCTACAACGCCTTTTCCATGAACTTTCTTGCCTTCCAGATGTCGGAGGGACCGCTCAGCACCGTGCCCTTTCTGGAATGCTGCAAAGCCATGGCCCGGGGCGTGGGATATGCCGGCGAAGGCGACGTGCTGACGGCGGCATTTGTGGGGGCCCTGTCCAAGGCGATTGGCGAGACCACCTTTACCGAAATGTTTTGCCCGGACTGGGCGGGCGGCAGTATTTTTCTTTCGCACATGGGTGAGTTCAATCCAGCCGTTGCGGCGGCGCGGCCCCGGCTCTATGAGAAGGAATTTCCCTTTACGCCCGCGCAGAACCCCGCCACTCTGGCCTGCGCCCCCCGTCCGGGGGCGGCCACATTGGTCAACCTCGCACCGGGGCCGAACAGCAGCTTCACCCTGATTGCCGCCCCGGTGGACGTGCTGGGCGATGGGACCCATCCGGCGTGCCGGGATTGGATACGCGGATGGGTGAAGCCGGTTGTCCCGCTGGAGGAGTTTCTGGAGAACTATTCGCGCCACGGCGGCACCCACCACAACGCGCTGGTCTATGAGTGTCAGCGCGACGCCCTGGAAGCTTTCGCACGGGCGGCAGGATTGGGCTTTGTGATGATTGGAGAGTGTTTGTGATGGTGGCGCGCCTGTTGATCGGGCCTATGGGTCTTATGGGTCTTATGGGTCTTATGGGTCTTATGGGTCTTATGGGTCTTATGGGTCTTATGGGTCTTATGG
>JAEUWI010000098.1 GCA_016791475.1 Candidatus Hydrogenedentota bacterium | reverse complement strand
ATTCAAGGAGACACCTCATAGAAATCAGTACAAGGCACCCTTAAGTTAGTGCCATTCGGGACCGTCCCGCGTTTTCATGGCCGACTCACGGCGTGGGACGTCTCGCGTCCTAAAATGCGGGGGACGGTCCCCGAGCCACCCGCCGATTGGCCCACGACTCGGGAATGTGGTCAATCGGGAGCCGCAACCTCCCACGAGGCGTCACGCAATATGTCCTGGCTGGGAGCTCCCGCGCTATCTCAGATTCTCCTGCCCAGCGCACTGGTGCCCAGAAGCACAACGAGCGCAATGCCCAGGAGGAAAAGGTCGCCAAGTCGGGGCAGGGCCAACTTCGATGCAGGGCACCCTCCGGGGTTAACCGGCGGTGTTTTGTCGAGCTCGTCCTTGCTCAGCAAGCCATCTTCGTTCGTGTCCAGGGCGTCAAATTCGCCTTGCGTAAGCCCGGCAATCCTGGCTTGGGCCTCACTGAAACTCAAGAAACCATCTTCATTGATGTCTAGTTCATCAAAGTTGTCCAGCAATATCTCTTCGGGTTCGCCTTCGCCTTCACCTTCACCTTCGCCTTCGCCCTCCCCCTCACCCTCACCCTCACCCTCCCCCTCACCCTCCCCCTCACCCTCACCCTCGCCCTCGCCCTCGCCCTCGCCTTCACCTTCACCCTCGCCTTCACCCTCACCCTCGCCTTCACCCTCACCCTCACCCTCACCTTCGCCTTCACCCTCACCCTCACCCTCCCCCTCACCTTCACCCTCACCCTCACCCTCACCCTCACCCTCACCCTCACCCTCACCCTCACCCTCACCCTCGCCTTCGCCCTCACCTTCCCCTTCACCCTCGCCTTCACCCTCGCCTTCACCCTCGCCTTCACCCTCACCCTCACCCTCACCCTCACCCTCACCTTCGCCTTCGCCCTCACCCTCGGCAACGGAACCTGCCGCCTGGGTAATCTGCAGGGTTCTGGGGCTGCCCAAGGCACCTTCACTGCTTACGACGAGAGTTGTGACACGTGGCTGCACTGTGGGGTTATTGTCGCACTGGATAGTGATCACGCCTTCATCGATACCGGCATCCCCGCCTGTCAGATGGGCCCAATCCGCGTTGGGCGCTTGGCTCACGCTCCAGTCCAGGGTGCCTGTTCCGATGTTCTGTATGCCGAAGTAAATCGTGCCGCCCTGAGCGGAAACTTTCGTACTCGCGGGGCTGGCCACCAAGTAGGGTGTTGGTGCGGCCTGGGCCATGGTGATGTCCAAGGTCTCGGCCGCATTCTCGGCGCTTAAACGAATCGTGCCGTTTCGACGCTCGCGCCCGGTGTTCTCCGAGAAGCGAAGGGACAGCTCCCCTGCGCCATCCACGGGCACAGGCGTCACGAGCTCCAGCCACTCCCCCCCGGTGACGACTTCCGCATTCCAGCGAAGGAGGCCGCCACCGCCATTGGCAATGCCGAAAGTCACCTCTCCCGCCTGGTAATCGACCACGCGGCTGATGGGTGTTGCGTCGATCACGGGTCTCGGCGTCGCCCCCTGGGTTACGCTGATATCCACCGTACCCAGCGCGTCTTCGGCGCTCAGCCGCAGGTTGGCGGTGCGAGCTTCCATCGAAGTATTTTCGAGGAAACTCAGGTTCAGGTTGCCAGGGCCCTCGACGGGCAGCGGAGTATCGATCGCCAGCCAGTGGCCGCCCGCGAGGATCTCCACACTCCAACGCAGGGAACTTCCGCCTGTATTCGATATGCCGAAGGTAGTCGCGCCGCCTTCATACGATACCTCCTTGCTTCGGGGCGCAACGTCAAGTACGGGTCGAGGGCTCGCGGCCTGTGACACGGTCAGCGTCGCCGGACTTCCAGATATGGAACCGGCGCCAACGACAATGCTGGCCGTTCGGGCTTCGGGTGTGGTGTTCGGATCCACGAGAATCCGCAGGGTTGCATCATTGATCCCCGATGTGGCGGTTTCGACGGCGACCCAGGGCGCTGCGGGTTGCTGCACCTGCCAATTCAGTGTTCCGGTTCCGTTGTTCTCGATGTAGAATTGTACCGTTCCGCCGAGTTCCGAGATCGAGCGCAGGGCGGGAGATACGGCCAGCACGGGGCGCAACGGGGTCAACTGGATGTGTTTCTCGACACGCTGGTCTCTGACCCGGGCTTGTATCGACTTGCTCTCGTATCCAGCGGCCTCAATCACTAGCGTATGGGTGCCACTCAGGACATCGAGCAGCCTGTAAGCCCCCTCGTGAACGGTCGTATCCTCGATGGTCGGATCGCTGCCATCTATGAAAACTCGGGCACCGACAATGGCCTGGCCGGTCGTGGCGGAGGTCACGTTTCCGTGAATAAAGTTGCTGGTCTCGCTATTATTCTGGTCGACATGGAAGGTTGCGGCCTCGCTCGGCGCGCTTTCCAAGCCGAACTCATCGATCGCGGTGACCCGCCAGAAGTAGGTGCTCAGATCCTCAATGCCAGCCGCCTCATCGACCACCACAAAGGTGTTGGTCACCTCGTTGACGGTGATTGATTCGCCACTGAATTCCGGGGCCGCAGAGATTTCCAGACGATAGGAGACCTGATCGCCGTCGGGGTCAATGGACTCTTGCCAGGAGAAGAGCACCGATTTTCCGGTTGTGGCCCCCTCGCTGGGATAGTCGAGCGATGGCGCCGGAGGCGCGGCGTTCCCTTCTTGATTGACGCGGATAGTGGTCACCAGATAGGTGCTGATCTCGCCACTGGCGCTGTCTCTAACGTAGTAGTAGATTCGGTAGGTTCCGGGCATCGTGAGGTGGGAATCAAGAGCCTCCCAGTAGAAGACCCCGTTTTCGGCGTCGAAACCCGTTGCGTCCACGGCAGGCAGCTCCACCACGCGTTGCAGGTCGGCGAGGTTGGGATCCGCCGGAATGGATTCGCTGTAGGACGGACTCTTGATCTCGATCCACGCCTGGTCTTCGGGTTCCGGTGTGGCGTCCGGACGCGCTTCGATCCGCCCCACGGGTTCCCCGGCGGCCAGCGAGAAGGGCGGTGTGACGGTAAGCCAATTGATGGGCGGCGCTGGATTGGAGATGCCAAATCCCAACACGTGAACGCCTGCCAGTGCGCCATCCTCGCCCGTTGCCAGGGAGAGCGATCCATCGGCGGGTAATCCGTCGCCGTTGTCATCCAGCACGGGCGTCTGAGGCACCGAGTGTGTGCCGTCGGAATTACTCTCTTCCGCCGTATACTCAGCGATAGTGGTATTCGCCCGCTCAAAGGCCACGGCAAGGGTCTGGCCGCGCCGGATACCCCGAAACAGCTCGGTTATGAAGAGTTCGCCGTCGCGAATACCATCTGTCGGATCGATGGTGCCCCGATGGGATACCTGGGTGGCGCTGCTGCTGCCAATGAGGATTCGATTCGTATCGGATAGCACGGGGACGAAGCTGCCCGAATAGCAGGCGCCATAGAAGAGTGTGGTCAAGGGAACGGATTCGCCCTGGGCCGTGAGGGTCGTGCCCATGGTGTCCAGATAGCCATCGAGTTCGGTGGCGCTTACTTCCGCCGCCTGTCCCGCGACGCCCGCATGCATGTAGAATTTGCCCGGGTTACCGTGATCGAGGAGTACAAGATAGAGCGGAGCGGGTGCCTGAACCTGCCGTTCCACGGCCCATGTCGTGATGGCGGATTGAAGGTCTGCCTTGGAAGGTGTCGTATCGTCCACGAAAACATCGGGACTCGGCAAATTCGGTCCCTCGCGAAGGTAGAGGATGTCTTCGTGCGCGAACCCGCGTTCCCGGAAGACGCGATAAACGAAGTCGGCGGTCTTGCGGTGTTCGGTGAGTCCCTCGCCCTGATCATCCAGACGGCCGACGGCGATAATGGCGTAGCCTGCACCGTCCTTCACGGTGAGTCGTGGCGTTTCTGGCTGCCCGTACGCCGGTGATGTCGCATTCAAGAAATTCGCCGAAGGAGGGAGGCTTGCGCGGAACTCCCAGGTCCCCACTTCCTGCAAGTTGAACCCTGCGGTTTCCAAGTCGCCTGGCAGGAAGGAGGCGAAGTAGTCGCCGTCCACCAGCGTCACGGTTCGGGTCAGATTCGGGCCAGCATTGTCGCTCGGTGTCTTCGAGAACAGTGTAAGTGGCAATCCCTCCAGGCGTTCCATCAGGGTCTCAGGCAATGGTGCCGATACAAAGGCCGTGATGGAGAGGCCGTCGTAACCTGCCGGTACTGCGGACGCGGACAGGGACACGCTTATCGTCGGCTGTGCCTTCTCCACCACCAGTTCCACGGGCGCGCTGTCCGCAGGCAGACTTTGCGCGTCGCCGCCGTAGTGTGCTGAAACCGTCCAATAGCCCGCGCCATCGGCGAGGAACTGACGACTGAACTGCCCGTTGGATTGCGTAAGCACGGTTTCCGGAACAGCGACGGTGTCGTTCGGGCGTGAAACCACGGTGAAGGTAATCTCGCCCGGTGCGACGGGACTGCTGGCTCCCGTGATCGTGCCCGATATAGCGGCCTGCAGGCCCAGCCGCGTGATGAGGGGTGCGACGGTCAGGGCCAGGGTAGTCTCCTGGCGGTTATCCACCAGTACATAGTCCGCCGGCGACATGGTGAATCCGATGGTGTCGCCATTGCCGGCGCTGTCCGTGGCCGTCGCAGTGCCTTCGGGAGGAACAATGTTGAATCCGAGTTGGCCCCGACCGGTGAAATTGCTCAAGGTTACGGTGCGTTCCACTGTCCCCGTTCCGCTGACCACAATATCGAGTGCGGCGCAACTGTCGGCCGGTGTCGCAATGGGCAAGATGTCCGCCTCGTCGAGGGAGATCTCAACCGGGTCGCCACCATAGGTGACGGTCCAGCTTACGCTCTCTGTGCCTCGAACCACCTCAACGGTGCGCCCCCCGACAGATGCGACATAGGGGGCATCGCCATCGACGATATAAGGCTCGCTCAGCGCCTCGTTCTGAAAAACGTTGCCTGCCGGATCATGAATGGACGTGCCCGCGGGAAGGCGCAACCGCACTTGGCCACTGCCCGCAACCGTTGCCATGACTGTCCAGGTCGATGACGGCGGCGTGCCGGAGGAGACTACGCTGGCCACGCCCGCACTGACGCCCCCGGCATTGGTGAAGGAAAAATCTTCGCTGCCTACATTGGAGACGGGTTCGGTAAATTGTACGGAGAACCGCACATTCGGCCCGCTTGTTTCCTGGGGATCCAGGAGGGTGATTGCGCTGACATTCGGCCGGGTCTTGTCGATGGCATAAGACTCACCCGTGGACGTGGCCGCAAGTGCATTGTTGACACCATCGTGGACGGTGGGAGAGAGATTGCTCAGATCCAATCGGAGGGAGCCCGAACCGGACCCCGTATTCACGGTGACGGTATAGGTAGTTGCGAACGATGTCGCACTTGGCGATACGGAAGCTACGGATGCACCCGAAATACCCGAAGTGGCCACAGAGAAATTGCTTGCGGTCAGACCGGTGACGTATTGATTGAAGGTGACGGTATATTGGACCGAGGACTGATTCGTGAGCGCCGTTGTGGGCGTCTTTCGTTTGACCTCTGTGACCTGTGGCGCTGTGTTGTCGTTCGATGTGGCAAACAGAGAATAGGTCGTTCGACCGGTGCGCTTCGCACGGAAGAAAAGCCGGTCCTCCACGTAGTCTGAGGCGCCAACGTCCTCAATGTAGGTGAGTTGCGATGGCGACGAATATTCCAGACTGCGCGCGGGAATATGGGTTACGGAATAGTCGCTGGTCTTTACCTTGTACACCCGTTGCGTGCCTGCCGCCCCATCCGCGATGCAGTAAATGTACGAACCGGCCGGGGTGAAATCAGAGGGGTTCTTGAGCCCCAGAATGTAGTTTCCGGTCGCGCCATTTTGATAGTACAGAATCCGTTCCCCGTTCCGCAGGCCGCTGTACCAGAGTTTGCTGTTGTGATAAACGAGACCTTTGGGATCGCGCTTGGTGGTGCTCCGGACGACGGGGCTACTGGCACCAACGGTGAATTCGCACAGTTCCCGTCCCCCGGTGGACGAGACCCACGCGCTGTAGTACACGCGCATGCCCCCGCCGTGGGTAGGTTCTTCGGGATCGGAGTGACCACTCGTATTGTGATCGGAGAGCTGGTAAAACTGCACGCCGTTGTAGCCCAACATCTCGCGTCCGATCCCGGAGAATTGGGCAAGCGTTCCCGCGAATGTAAGGTAGTAGCTGTCGAGGACCGCCATGGGCCCCGGGTAACCATTCGCGGCTCCTGGCTCGAGGTCGTGCCCGATGATAACGCCGCCCGTCTGGGCTTGCCAGAGCTCACGTCCCGCCGTGGCGGTCTTCCCGCTGAAAAACACTTGGTTGGGCGAAACCTTCGTAATGTACTCCGGATCGACTGGGTGGCTGGATTGATTGAAGGGTGTAGGGAATTCTCCACCGCCGTTGGTCACAAAGAGGCGGTTGGTGCCGCTGTCACCCGAGCTCGATTTGGTAAATGCCCGGTAAAAGAGCGCGCCATCAGCCCAAGTGAGCTGCACGGGGTTTGCCGCGCCCCACGCATTCGATTCCACCCGAAGGAGCGAACTGTTGGAAGGTGTGTAAACCCAGATTTCGCGACCCGAACTATCTCGGTCGGCCGTGAAAAATAGCTTCGTGCCGCCCACCGTCAGGTAGTTGGGCGATCCCGCAATGTTGGTGCCGCCACTCGTGGCCGGCACCGTATTTAGTGTGTTGCCGCCCGAGCGGATCAAGGATTGAGCGCCGCTCGCGGTTCCCGTAAACCACGCTTCCTTGTTCAGCCCGGCGAATCCCTGGTTCAAGATCCCGATGCTGGATACCTCGTAGGCCTCTTCAGCCGCGGGTGTGGCCAGTGTAAAAAGAAGTAGTAATAGTAAACTAAGTATTGGGGACAAAAAACTGGAGAAACGGATCACAATGGTCCTTTCCTGATTCAGACGTGCGGGGATAACGTTTCTGGAGGGACAATTTAGCGGCTTTTCACGGAACAGCCTTGGTCTATCCATCTGGATCACCCCATCCGAGTCTCGGATTGCGCGCCCACTCCCAGGTATGACGGAACGCGTAAATGGCCTGTACAGCATCATCAAACTGGCGCACTGCATACCGCATTCGCAATTCGCAGCCCTCCGATGCTACACGCCACGACTCAATCGTACCCGCCACTTGCTCGATCTGTCAAAGATGGGACCGCACCTGCGGAGTGATTGATGGGAAAAACTTCGGACGTCCGAAGTTTCGAGAGGCCTCCCGACTGCCTTACGCTCTGCCTCGGAATCGGTTTCGCACGGTCCTCACGAACGCCGAGTCCGCGCGGATGGAAATCAACTCCAGAGGGGAATGGCCCCGGATGTACGCGAGGACGAACGTTGCGGCAAGGGCTACGCCGGTAATAAGAAAATTGGGCCAGGCGTTCAACGCCCATTGGCCACTCCAGGTAAGTTGCCAGGCATCGGAAAATGGCAGCAGGTAAGGCATGGGCCACTGGTCGCCATCGGGTCCGCGCGCGCCAATAAGGTCGCCAGCCAGATGGAGATGAAAACCCGCGAATACCAGGAGTGCCGTCTTCCCGCGCCGCTTGCCAATTGCAAATGCCAAACCGGCGCAGGCGACCGCAAATCCGACATTGTGAAGCACATGGTGGTAGTCGGACCACCAGAGCAGCGGGTGCTTTGAGCCTCTGGTAAGAATTTCTGCGACGATTCCCAGTCCGTCGACATCTGGAACCACGGCGCTGAGTGTTACAAGCGCGCGGTCACGGCGCTCCATGGGGACGGTGTTGGCCAGCAGCCAACCGCTGAGGAAGTGGGTAATGGGACTCATGAGATTGTCCTTCGAATTATTGAAAGAGGGCGTAATCGAGGAAGCTCGGGTCCCGGAGGCGATCGGGCAGGCGCAGGGCCGCGCCGATGATGGAGGCGATGAGGAAGGTCCAGAGGTTGGTATTGATGATGGCGTTGAGCAGGCGCTGGTCCGGTGCCGCGCCTCGCTTTCGGGCGCGACGAAAGATGACGGCGGCTTCGAAGACAACGGTGATCAAGATGGATGCAAGCAGGCCCAGGAAGGTGGCCGTGTACTTGAGGAGCCAGTAAAGAGGGGGGAAGCGGTCCACACTATTGAAGCTCATTCCATGGGAGAACATGGCGGCGACGGTGGCGAGGAACAGGGCTAGGAAGAGGGCGATTTCCAGCCGCTTCGGCTCCGCAAAGATGCCGCGAAGTTCGCCTGCCTCTGCGGTGAAGACGCGCGCGGCCTTGCGTCCCACGATCCAAGCGGCAAATCCGCATGCGACGAAGGTGCCGACGAAAGGGAAGAAGCCGTTGGCCACCAGGACGCCGGCGGTTATGAACACGCCGGGCAGGGAGGAGACGAAATTGCCCAGGACCATATCACCCGCCGCCCGAAGAGCGCCATAGCCCGCCAGACGTCCGAAGAGCGCCGCCTTGAGGGCGATCACGACGGGCAGCGTCCAGAGAACGCCCGTGGCCACGGCCCCGAAGCCCGCAGAACCCAGGATCGGGATAACGATGGTGAGGGCGGGCATGCAGGCGCTGGCGGACGGTGCCAGCAGGAGGAGGGCCGTACTGATGGTATGGCGTAGCGGCAGGTATGAGGGCTTGGAGTGCTTTTGATACATGGGCGGTAGGTTTCCTCTGGGTCATACTTGCACGTGCAGATACCGCTACTTTCCCTCAGCCCGGGGCATGGTAGCCAAGGTGGTTGGGGCGATGCAATCGGGCAACAGCGAGCGTGGGGGAGAGGGCGGTGCGAGGGCGCTCCGATTTCCTGTGGGAGCCGTTGCTGGAATTCGAAGGGGGCCGGCGAAAGGCAAACTTCGGACGTCCGAAGTTTTGTGATTGGCGTGGGGGAGTACATGCCCGGCTTCCCTCAGGGCCGTTCAAACGTCCTCGCGGAAAATCCGGAGGAATGTTCTTGCACCGTACGACGGGATGGGCTGGTGGTTCTCCACGGTGCAGGGCTTGTAGCTCAGTCCTCGGCACGGGCCCGGCTGCCATGCAGGACAAACTTCGGACGTCCGAAGATTGCTGATGAGAGTGGGGGAGATCAGCCGATCTGTTTTCCCCTTAGGTGGCGATTGCATCATTGGCCATCGTGTATTGCACTCAGACTGCTCAGCGGTTTCGCTACATAGCCGTGGATTGTTTCGTGTGACTTCCGGATCATCGCCAACCGCCCGAGTGCAACCTTCGGCGTGGCTTGAAGTTTTGCGTAAGCCACGCCGAGGAATGTGAAAGGACACAGTCGAGTTTCGCGATTTTCCAACCGATGAATCCTCGGTCGTGATGACTCAGTTCGGGCGCGCACTGGGTAACGGATGTGAGAGCAGCATGTAGTGAGTGCGCGATTGCGGCATGGACCGATCAGCCGTCTGGTGCAGCAAGAATACAACCGCGGCAAGTTGAGTGGAATCGGAGCGGCAGAATCCTGCCAGATGCTGCGCCCGGGACGCGAGCAAAGTGGGGGATTTTTACCACCCCCTCCAGCGTCTGATAATATATCTTATGTTGCATTTATGGGGATAACTATCAAAAATAGACGTAAATGCACGGCCTACGTATTCGGTGTCACTTCGTGACGGTTCGCTTCGGTGGCTGCTCCTGTCACTTTCCTTGGCGCCACAACGATCCGTGCTGCATTCTCACGAATCGTCGTGGCGGTGGCGTTAGTCGCCAACGCAAGCCGAGCGGCTCAAGGCCGCCTGGCGTGTTGCTGCGGTGTTCTCTTGGTCCGGTGTGCTTCATCTTCGGCGGATGTCCTGGCTTGGCCCCTTGGGCATCGCGGTATGCCTTGGTGGTGTTTTCCGGTTCTCCCCGATGTATTGCCGGGGGTTGCTGTGTGTCCGCCTGAGTCGGTCGGGTGGGCCGTTCACGCATTGCTCTGCCTGATGGGATTTCGTGGCGGGTCTCTTTTCCGGTTTTCCCCTGTCGGTTTATTCGGGGGCACCCGCTGCGCGGTACTACCGGGCCCGGCCTCGTCAAGGACCTACCTGCGCAAAGCGCACGTTCCTCCTGGACTTCGCCATAACCCGTCCGTGGTGTGCACACCCGTTATAAACCTTCTCATAGGAGAAAACATCATGGAAAAGAACAGACCAGCACACGAAATCCGCATTGGCGCCGTCAAAGCGGTTATTTGGGCCAACACAACCGACTCGGGCGTCTTCTACAACGTCAACCTGTCCCGGATCTACAAGGACGGGGATGACTGGAAAACGACCGACGGCTTTCGTCGCGATGATTTGCCCCTGGTGGCCAAGCTGGCGGACAAAGCCTTCGACTGGATTCTGAATCCGGCCGAGGTCGAAGAAACCGCTTAACAACCCTTGCCGGGCGGCCTTGAGCCGCTCGGCTTTTCTCGCGCCTTCGGGCGCTCTCGTGGACTTTCCCTGCTGGACCAGGGAAATTAATTTTGCTAAGGAGGAATCATGTACCCATACGAAAAGGAATATCGCAAACAACTCTTGAGAGATATCGTTGTTGGATTTGTTCTCGGGCTGCTGCTCGCCGTGCTGGCTGCGGTCTTTCAGATCATATAGGTCGGCACAATGCAAAAAGAGCCGCACCCGGGGGTGCGGCTCAAAACTCCGGAATCGATTTAACGGAGATACTGAATTAGTCCGATACCGACCGAAAACCCGGCCATACTGGATATCAGTGCTACCATCAACCGATCCCACCAGGAGCCGAAGCCCCCGGAATTTCCGTGACCAACTATAATGATCACATGTTCTGCGCTTTTTGTACTCATATGCGTCTCCTTTTCTAGTTAATAAATCGTAATTGACTAACCGAAAAAGGCTACGTGAGAGCGAAGCGCAGGCTGCCGTGTTTTTTCTCCTGGCAACGAGGGAGTGAAGGAACGGATTCAACTGTCGTGCTTGTAGTGTACCACAAGGTCCCGAAACTCCAGGGGAAATTTTTCCCGTTGTCGCAGGGCTGCGTGCGTGCTACCCAGGGCCCATGTCCCGATCCACGCCGAAGCCCCGAACCTCCGAAGCTCACCCTGCAGCAGCAGCGCCGAGCCTGCCGCCGCTCCTGAAATGGCTGGGGGGCAAGCGCTGGCTCGTGCCCGATCTTGCCGCGCTTTATGCCGGCCACCGGCACCGTCGCCTCGTGGAGCCCTTCTGCGGCGGCTTGGCCGTTGCCTTGGGCCTGCGCCCCCGTGAAGCTCTCCTGAACGATACGAACCCGCACCTCATCAACTTCTACGAGTGGGTTCAGCGCGGGCTCCATATCACCCTCGACATGGCGAACGACCCAGCGACCTACTACCGCCATCGCGAACGCTTCAATCAGCTCATCGCCCGGGGCGACGTGTGCTCTCGCGAGGCGGCGTCCCTGTTCTATTACCTCAATCGCACCGGCTTCAACGGCCTCTGTCGCTTCAACCGCAAGGGCGCGTTCAATGTCCCCTTTGGTCGCTATCGTGGCATCCGCTATGCCGACTCCTTCGAAGCCCATCGGCGCGAGTTCACCCCGTGGCGTTTCACGTCCGCCGACTTCGGCTACCTGCCCCTGGACGCCGACGATTTCATCTACGCCGATCCGCCCTACGACGCCGCCTTCACCCAATACGGTGCCGACGGTTTCGCATGGGACGATCAGGTGCGCCTCGCCCAGTGGCTCGTGCGCCATCCCGGTCCCGTGGTGCTCTCGAACCACGACACGGAACGGGTGCGAGCCCTCTACCAGGATCTCGGCTTTCGCATCGTACTGCTTCACGCGCCAAGACGCATCAGCGCCAACGGTGACCGGACACCCGCGCGGGAGCTGCTGGCGTTGAGGAATGTTCAGGGGCGCGAGTGATTGGTGATGTGCTTGGGAGACTTCGGATGTCCGAAGAGCTGCTCAAACTGAAAGAGGCTCCTCGTGTGTCCTACCCGTCGCCTTGCTCACTGGACCAGCATTTCGAGGTAGGGCTGTATGATCCGCTGCACGCGGCATACCTTGGCCGCGGCCCAGAGTTCGTCCATCGTGAATCGCTTTGCCCGCCAGCCTTCGCGGAGCGCCTCGATGGCGACATCCAGCCCGATCTTGTTTCGGTACTTGAAGCAGTCGGCAATTGTTCTCGCCGGGTGGTAGATGCGTACCGAAACGCCCTCGATCAGGTGCTCTTCTGCGCCGTGCTCGAAGTGAGGCCCCGTGCAGTAGACGAAACGGATGGCCTCATCACTCGGTGGCATTTTTCGGTCGCGCCGCATCATCCAGGTCTCATGAGGCATCTGCGTGCCAATGCCATGAAAGACGAGCGCGGAGACAAGACAAATCACACCGCCGGGATAGCGTCGGTTGGCTTCGACGAACGTGTGGCTCATGCTCAGCTCCCCGTCCGGCAGTCCATAGAGTCCTCGCCCGGGCTGCACGAGCTCGCCGCGCTGAACCATACGCCGGAGCGTGGATCTCGGATCACGCACGTCGCGAATGTCGCGCGCGCGAAAGACGGATTGCCGCCGCGCGGTCTCCAATATCTTGTCGGTGATGTGCTCCACAGGGGCGATGCCTCTCAAAGAATAAAGTAAATATTATTCTCCAATATGAGCCACATCGGCCACGTTCGTCAAGCGCGGGAAATTGCCTTCTTAAAACTTCGGACGTCCGAAGTTTTGCGCTCCTTTCGCGTTACTGCGGAAACTGGTCTCTAAATTCAGCCGGCCCCTTGGCATTTATCTTGCATTTTTTTTTGGGTGCTTTATCCTTTCCAAGCAAGTGAGACCTGCCAGGGCGGGATTTGGGTACTCAGGTTCTCCTCCATGCGCCGTTTGGCGCGGCAATGGGTTGTGAACGGGTTGTCCAAACACAGGAGCAAAGACCCTATGAAAAAAGCCATCGTGCTGATGCTGCTTGGCGTAACGGCACTCAGCGTAGCCTATGTCGCGACGCAGGCGGAGTCCACGATTAGCTACAACGTCGCCGGAAGTGGCAAAGGCAAGTCGCCCCCGGGAAAGTAGCGTCTTCGCCGACGGAGATTTTCGGAGTTCAGGCTTCGGATCGGAGTCTTCGCGCGGCGTGAGCAAGTGAAAGAATTCCCTGAACGGGGCGTGGTTTCCACGCCCCGTTCCTGCTGTGTGTATGCAAGGCTCCGATTCATGGAAAGATACGGGAGGGCAGCGCAAGAAAGGAAATCTTGATCCCTTGCCGCAGGTGCTCCGCCGACGGGCGCGCATCGCCTCCCACGGCTTTTCTAATTTCTCGTCGGGGCCCGAATTGGAGAGAGTTTCCAAGGCTGTGTATTGGTGTGTTATGACGCCTATGTTGAAAAAATTATGACATTGAGGCATAATCAACTTGCTGGTGGATGAAATTCGGCTCCACGCCGCGTGGTGCGTTCCCGAGGGAACGCATCCTATATCCACGGCTTTTTTCTATGCCTGCTCACCCGTATCCCACGCCATGGGTCGCCGTTGTCCGTACAGGACCCCGACCCGACCCTCCGCGATTTCGTCCAAGGAGTGTATCTCTCCAACTTGGGGCCAGAGATACTCCAGATAGCGCGACTCGCCCTTTTCGTAGTGCCGTTGCAGTGCCCAGAGGCAGTAATCCACCGCCTGCAGGCCCGCCCGTTCCGCCCGCTTGCTGCAATCGATTTCGAATCTCCCCGGCATGGGAAACCGGAAACTTCGCTGAAACTCTGCCCGGGCATTCTCCAGCGCGGTAAACAGGGCGGCCGTCCGATTCTTCTTCGACCGACGCGCGAAGCACACCTTCGCTATATCCGCAGTCCCGTGAAAATGCCGGAAGAGGTCACTTATCAGGCTGTCGTACTGCTCGTCCTGATTGTATCGGTAGCCCGGTTCCTGGGCATTGCGCACGTGGACGGCCTTCACCAGCGCGCTCTTGTCGCGCACCACCGCATAGAAGCGAAGGTCGGCCTCGCGCAGAAGTTTGAATACGGCCTGGCGCACTTCGGGAACATCGTCCTTTGCGTGAAACATAACCGAGGTCTTCTTCCACTCAGGCTGGAAAGAGGGCACCCGCTTGAAGTAAGGGTCCGCCAGCAATTCCGCCCGGAGCGCCTCCAGCTTGTCGCTCAGGCCGTCGGGATCGTTCACTTCGAGCTTCCCTACGATGAAACACTTTGAGCAGCCCTCCGTCCCCACGCGGACCCGGCCTTTCCCATCGAAAAGCACGGGGTCACCGGCCTCATCCACGAAATAATGGATGACGTCGAGGTCTTCGAATTCGCTCTCGCTTTCTCCAGCCATATTTGCGACCTTTCAACGGACTCAACACCCAGCAAAGCGACCACCATTGTCAACGGTTCGTTGTCAACGTTCAACTGCAAAAATATGCGGTCCTCCAGCCCCCTGATGCAGATCTGGTGCCACCAGCAAATCCCCGTAGAACTTCGGACGTCCGAAGTTCTCCCTGGTTGCCCCTCGACAAAGATCGTGCCGTGTGGGAGATTCTGTGCCCATTAGCAACCCTTCTGAGGTATCTCCATGAATCCCACGCCCGCGCAATTGGCCTACATCGCCACGATGCTTTTTCAACTTCACCTGGACTTGGCCGAAGGACTGCGCCTGGCGCGGGCCCGGCAGTCGCTGGAGAGTCTCTGGATGCTCCAGCCCGTTGAGGCCTTTCGCTTGATGCACGCCCTGGAGCAGGAGAAACGCGACCGGGGCTTTCCTCAGCTTCACCTGAACTGACGAAGGCTACCAGCGCCCCAAATGGTCCGGGCCTGCGGCCCGGCCGTGTCTATGGCGCACGGACGGTGGACCGATCACCGCCCACCCTGCGCGGGCACCCCACACCACCCCAACATGGTCCGGGCCTGTGGCCCGGTAGTGTCTCTGGCGCACGCAGACGGTGGACCGATCACCGTCCGCTTTGCGCGGGAGGCCCCGCGCCGTCCCTCCTTGGTGCGGGCCTTCGGCCCGGCCGTGTTGCCGCT
>JAEUWI010000097.1 GCA_016791475.1 Candidatus Hydrogenedentota bacterium | reverse complement strand
ACCCATAAGACCCATAAGACCCATAAGACCCATAAGACCCATAAGACCCATAAGACCCATAAGACCCATAAGACCCCACCCAATTCACCATTCGCTATTCAAAATTCACCATTCCGCCAGGATGGCGGCCACCCCCTGCGGCGGCAAACTCCCTTTGACCTCCCCCGTCGCCCCATCAAACTCCACGCCAAAGGGAGCAATATCCAGCAGCGACGTCCCCTTCACCGCGCCCTCCACCTTCAACAGCGCGCCGCGCACCGTGGTCGCATTCGCGTTGTAAATCGTGTACACCGACTTCCCGCCCAGGGAAAACTTGTTCGCGTAGACCCCCTCCATCAACGTGTCCACATGGGGTAAGGCATCCGGCGATCGGAAGTAATCCTTATACCCCGTCAACACATCATGAAACTTCGGTGCAAGCTGGCGGAACCCCTGGCTATACCACGAGGCACCCTTCCCCTTAAGCCACAGGCCCATGCCGTGGAAAAAGGCCAGCTTCAGGTCGTCTTCCTCCGCCGGGATCGGACGGATCCCGTGCGCCACCATCTCAAAGATGGGCAACCCCGGAAAAAGATAGCGATGAAGCGGCAACTTGGTCGGCCCCAACGCATGGCGCGTATGCTTCATCCCCATGTTGAAGGCCCCATCGATCCAGGGCGTCATCGCGTCGCAGGGAATATGCTCGATGTAGATGGCGCATTCGGGCCGCACCTTGTCCAGCTCCTCCCGCACGCGCTTGAGCAGCGCAATCTCCTCCACAATCGGATTCGACGGCACGGCGTGCCCATGACTTGCCGACCAGCATTCCTTGTTCGTTCCGCAGATGCCCAATTGGTCCACATAGACTGCATCGGCCTGACTCACCCGCGCCACTTCGGCAATGTCCCCCGCCAGCGCGTCCTGCCAGCCTTTCGCACCGGGACAACAGAAAAACTCCATGTCTCCGCCCCACCAGGCGGGCTTCATACCCTCGCGAATGAGCTGCCACTCTGCCTGGCCCTTCTCCGCATTGGCCGCCCGCTTGTCGAGCAAGTAACCCTCAAAATACAGCCCCACCTGCGAACCGAGACCATGGGACACCGTAACGCCCTGCGCGAGGGCCTCCAGTCCCCCCAGGTCATTCTTCAAATAGGTCCCGACACGACCGATTTGCTCGTTATACGCCCAGCCGGAAATGTCCACCATGTCCACGCCACCAAAGGCCCACTTCGACTCCGAAATCAACCGCTCGAAGGAATAAGCCTTCTTCGCCGGGTCATACAAATAGGTCGTGCCGCCCAGTGGATAGTCCCGGCGACAATAAAACAAATCCTTCATGCCGTTGGCCCGCGTACGGGTAAAGCGCTCGCTGGCCCACGCCTTGTATTGTTGAAAAGGCCCACGCCAATCACCCTCGTGGGGCAGCAGCACGGTCGGCGGCAACGCCCTGCGCTCGCCCGACGCCAGACTCAGATTCCGATAGGAAACCGCCATCGTTGTCAGGCCGTCCGCGCCTCTCTTAAACTCAAACCACTTCCGCGTCAGCGTGTCGTCGAGCACCATATAGGCCAGGCCACCGCCCTGCTTCCCGTCGTAGCTGTCCATAAACTGCAACGGAAACTGCCCGCCATAAATCTCCGCCGTGTCGATGGGCGCGCTGTCCTGCAGGGCACTCCGCGCGCCAAGGATGTACTCCGTCTCGCCCCCACGGCTGAGCTGGACCGTCGTCATGCGCGGCATGATCGCCCAGGGCGTCCAAACTTCCACACCAAGGTTGATGAGCGCCGGGGTACATACCAGCGCGCCGTCTTCCCGGGCCACCAGCGCAAGCTCCAGTTGGCGGCTCCCATCGCCGACGTTCCAGCGAATGGTCAATCCAGGCTGCTCCGGCAGCGGGATCGCTTCAACAAACTGCAGGGGATACCCCGCCCCCGCAGGTTCCATGACCGTCACCAGTTCAAAGGGAGCCGTGATCAATTCGCGCCGCTCCGTCCCCACCTGAAAGGACCGCACAAGGCCGGCCCGATCCAGTACGATGCGCAGATTCGCACGCTCCAGCACCAGGTCTTCCGGCGCTGCGGCGGCGGATTGCACCACGGGCGCGGCAATAATCTCTGCGACCTCGGCCGTCGTGGATTCTTCGTTCTCATCAACAATAGAGGCCGCCAGAAGCGCCACCTGGCCGTAGGACATCTCCTCCACCAGCGTAACGTCCTTCAACGACTTCTTCGTATCCAGTGTAACGCGATACGCCGCCAGTCCGGCATACAGGCCCGCCCCACTTTTCCCAGTCGCAAGAGGCTGGACCACCTCCACCGAGCCGTCTCCATACTTCAGTACCACGCGAAAGGCATGGGCGCCGGGCGCATGCCCTCGTGCTTTCATCGGCCCCTCCGAATACCAGCCCTCATCGCTTCCCCACAAGCGTGCGGCAAGCAGCAGCGCGAGCGTTTTCCCCGTCCCCTCCGCCGCAAGCGTCAGCGCCCCTCCCCCATCCAACGGTGTGACCGCCGCGCGTCCTTCAATTCCAAATGGAATTTCATCAACCAGCACACTTCCTGACCGCAGCAACGCATCCGTTAATCCATAGGCCGTGCGAAACGCCTCCGATCCGCACAGGGATTCCGTCGGCAATACAAGGGGCGTGGACATCGGCTGCGTGACACTCAGGCCCTGTTTAATCGCCGGCATACTCAAACCGGTCGCCGGCTTCGCCAGAAAAGCCACCTGATTCAGCCGCACCACCACAGGCTCCGCGCCGCTGCGCACCGTAATCGTGATCTCCCCCACGCGATCGAGCTTCTCCACCGCCGACAGATCCACCACTTCCACATGCAGCCCCGGCGTCAATGTCCCACACGAAAGCCGTCCACCGCTCGCCAGCGGATTCTCCGTATTCGTCGCGCCCGGCGTGATCGGCCCGGTCGAACCATCAAAGAGTTCGATAAACGCGCCACCGTCCTCCGCCGGAGCACCCTCCACAAAATACGAAAGCGCCAGCGTGCTGAAAGGCTCCGTCCAGATCGGCTCGAAAGTCGCAGTCCAAGCCATCGCGCTGTTCGGCGTCACCACGGCCAGCCCAATGCCCGCGCCATCCTCCGTCTTCACCGCCGACGCCCCGGAATCGGGATTCGAAACCCGCCACCCCTCCGCCACCCAGGCGGCCGGCTCCAATTTCGCAAAATCCGTGCTGTGGGTGAGCAACTCATCCTGCGCCGAAGCACACAACGAAAGTAGACCAAAAACAAAAATCACCGCGAATCGCATGGGGCTTCCAATACGCTGACAATTCAGTCAGCTTTACCAGCAGTAAAACCTAACCACGAATGGACACAAATTCACACAAATGAAAAACCGGGGCTGAGTTTCTGAAACGGGGTCTACGCTCAGGCCCACAAACCTGCTCGTGAAGAACAAACAAAAGTTGTAAGCTCAAAAGTGTAATTGCACACCTATTGTCCTTCTCTTTGAGTCCTTTGAGGTTGAACTTCTTCACAAAGCCCCAGTCTACGCAATCGCCATCAATGAATTAAACGGGCCTCGCATGATCCCCGAGTCTTCCGTGTTATTCCGTACGACTATCCGTCGCTATCTTGTCTTTTCAGCAAGTCTATTCATCCAATACACTTATACCCGCATTTGATAAAACAACTTAGGAAGCGAAATTCGAGAAGAGAACGTTCCGTGGATTTCCGTGACCTTCCGTGGTCATCAGAAGAGGATTGACCACGGAGGCTCACGGGAATTCACGGAAACGAACGCGTTCAACACGCTGCGGGGGATGGCCCATGCGCATTCGTTCGTCGAGGGCAACTGGATATTCGCGTCCATTTGCGTTCATTCGCGGTTCAAATCTCTTTCATTTTCATCATATTCAATTTGCGCTAATTTGCGTAAATTTGCGGTTCAACTCTCTTGGTCGCGGCCAACGGCTGCTCTAAGACCTCCGTGATTCAGAAAGCGGAATCCTTGAAACTCATCGTGAATCAGCGGATAATTGCCGCAGACGCTCAATCCTCACATCGGATCGCCGTCTGCTCACGCAGTACCCAAAAGGATTTCTCCATGCTCCGACGCTCCCTCCTCCCCGCCGCCCTGCTCCTGCTTCTCGGCCACGCAATCGCCCAGCCCGTCGACCTCATGTCGGACACCTGGGTCGCCACCGATGCCCTCGGGCGCACCCAGCCCACCATCGACGAAACCGGCCCGGTAAAGCCCGAAAAATGGGTCGGCATCTTCTACTGGACCTGGCATCACACCATCACCACCGGTCCCAACGACAATACCAAACTCATCGCGGCGGCGGGCGATGGCCCCGTGCAATGGCCCAGCAATGGCGCGCCCAATCACTGGGGCGAGCCCGAGCTCGGCTACTACCGCATGACCGACCCCTTCGTCATCCGCAAACACGCCAGCATGCTTGTCGACGCGGGCGTGGATGTGGTGCTCTTCGACACCACCAACCCGCCCATGACCTGGAAACCGGAATACGAGGCCCTCTGCAAGGAGTACACCGCCCTCCGCGCGGCGGGCAACAAAACGCCATACATCGGCTTCATCTGCCCCTTCTGGGATCCCACGGAGGTCATCAACCGCGTATGGGAAGATTTGTATAAGCCCGGACTCTGGAAAGACCTCTGGTTCATGTGGGACGGCAAACCCTTCATCCTGGCCAACAAAGACTTCGTGAAGGATCCCGCCATGCTCGAATTCTTCACCTTCCGCCGCCCCATGCCCGACTACTGGGTGGGGCCAAGCGGACCCGATCAGTGGAGCTGGCTGGAAGTCTTCCCGCAGCACATCTTCAAGAACAGCAATGGCGAAAATGAACAGATGAGCGTGGGCGTGGCGCAAAATGCCCTGCCCGACACCCCCGGACCCGCCGCCATGTCCCTCAAGGCCGGCGCCATGGGCCGAAGCTGGCACAACGGCGCAAAAGACACCCGCGAGGGCGCGGTCAACCTCGGACTTAACTTCGAAGAGCAATGGAAGCGTGCCCTCGAGGTGGATCCAAAATTCATCTTCGTCACCGGCTGGAACGAATGGACCGCCGGTCGCTTTGAAGACTGGAACGGCTACACCGACGAGGAGTGCTACTACCCCGGCGGCCTCTTCGTCGATCAATACAACCACGAATACAGCCGCGACTGCGAACCCATGGTCGGCGGTCACACCGACAACTACTACTACCAGCTCGCCGGCAATGTGCGTCGCTTCAAGGGCGTCCGCCCCATCCCCACGGCATCCGGCCAGCATCCCGTCAGCATTGACGGCGCTTTCGACGACTGGAAGGACGTCCAGCCCGAATTCCGTGACACCATCGGCGATGTGTTCCACCGCGATCATCTGGGCTACGGCGACATCCGCTACACCAACGCCACGGGTCGCAATGATATCGTCCGCGCCAAGGCCGCCTTCGACGAATCGAATCTCTATTTCTACGCCGAAACCGCCCAGGCCATCACGCCCCACACCGATCCCAACTGGATGCTTCTCCTCCTCGACACCGACCAGGACGGAAGCACCGGCTGGCTGGGCTACGACTACATCGTCAACCACGAAGTAACCAGCGACGGCATCACCACCCTGAAGCGCTGGGAGAATGGCGAATGGAAGCCTGCGGGCGAGGCGACCTTCAGCGTAAACGGCGCCATGCTCGAAATCGCCCTGCCCCGCGCACGCGTCGGCAAGAGCGAGGGCTCGCCCAACTTCGACTTCCACTGGGCCGACAACCTCCAGTCCTTCAAAGACGTCTCCGAACTCGGCCTCCACGGCGACAGCGCCCCCAACCGCCGATGGAACTACCGCTTCGCGGTGAGCGGCAACTAGGAAGACGGACGGGCCCCGCCGAATATATTGGCCTCTACCCTTAATACAGTGCATCAACGTGGGTTAGGCGTCCCGCCTGACTGGATGACGATACTTTCCAACGATAGCTTGTTGAATTGCCAGTGACCTCGTGCTGCGTCTCATACCTAATCACCGCGCGACAATACGACGGTCATGCTGGAAGCCCAACCCACCTTGGTGCGATCTATTTGCCTGATTTCGTTTCGCAGCCCCATTGACAGACTCCCCCTGCGGGTGTACTGTGATAAAGGACACGTGAGTCGCTCCTTTTTTCTTCCTGCCACGCAGCATGGCAGCGGTCCGACTCCCACACCAGGGCAATGGAGATCGTCCTCATGCACCAGAACACCCGTCGCAAATTCATGAGCAACGTCGGCCGGGGCATGCTGATCGCCGGCCTGGGCAGCACCCTCGCCACCGATCTCGGCCTCCACGGCGACAGCGCCCCCAACCGCCGATGGAACTACCGCTTCGCGGTGAGCGGCAACTAGGAAGAGGGACAGGCCCCGCCGAATATATTGGCCTCTACCCTTAAAACAGTGCATCAACGTGGGTTAGGCGTCCCGCCTGACTGGACGACGATACTTTCCAACGATAGCTTGTTGTATTGCCAGTGACCTCGTGCTGCGTCTGATGGTTAATCACCGCGCGACAATACGACGGTCAGGCTGGAAGCCCAACCCACGTTGGTGCGATCAATTTGCCTGATTTCGTTTCGCAGCCCCATTGACAGACTCCCCCTGCGGGTGTACTGTGATAAAGGACACGTGAGTCGCTCCTTTTTTCTTCCTGCCGCACAGCATGGCAGCGGTCCGACTCCCACACCAGGGCAATGGAGATCGTCCTCATGCACCAGAACACCCGCCGCGAATTCATGAGCAACATAGGCCGAGGCATGTTGCTTGCCGGTTTGGGCAGCACCCTCGCCGCCGACTTGGGCCTGGCAAGCGCCGCCGCCGGAGAAATCGAGTCAACCCTCAACTTTGGCGCACTCGAACCCCTTGTCGCCCTCATGCGGGAAACCCCGCCCGAACGCCTCAACGCCATCCTCATCGAGAAGCTCAAGTCCGGCGCCAGCCTCAAGTCCCTCGTGGCCGCCGGGGCTCTCGCCAACGCACGCACCTTCGGCGGACAGGACTATATCGGCTTCCACACCTTCATGGCCCTTGCCCCCGCGTGGCACATGGCCCGGTCCCTCCCCATCGCCGAGCAGCCCCTCCCCGTTCTCAAGGTACTCTATCGCAACGCCAATCGCATCCAGGAATTCGGCGGGCGTGCCAGTGAAGTACTCCACCCGCTGACCGCCGATCCGATTCCGGCGGGCGCCCACGCCGGCGAATACCTCCAGACGGCCTCCCGCAGCGGCGACGTCGAACATGCCGACCGCGTCTTCGCTTCTCTCGCGAGCGGCCCCGTTGGCGAGGCCTTCAATCACCTCCAGTTCGCCGTGGAAGACGAAGTGGACGTCCATCGCGTCGTCCTCGCCTGGCGCGCCTGGGATACCATGGAACTCGCGGGCGAGGAATGGGGGCACTGCCTCCTCCGCCAATCCATCCGCTATTGCACCAAGGTCGAGCACGACATGAACGTCCGTGGCCATCAGCACTCGCCCATCCGCGAAGTACTCCCCCGCCTGCTCGATGACTACAAACTCCTCGAAAAGCCCCGCGGGCAAAACCTCGGTGACGACGCCTGGGCCCTCGCCCTCGCCAACACCATCTTCCAGGGCGCCCGGGAAGAAGCGGCACAGGCCACCGCCAACGCCCTGGCCGAAGGCTTCGCCCCCGAATCCATCGGTGAAGCCATCTCCCTCGCCGCCAACATGCTCGCCCTCCACGATCCCGGCCGCCCGGAACAGTGGGCGAATGCCGACAAACCCGCGGGCAGTTGCCACGGCGACTCCGTCGGCGTCCACGCATCCGACGCCGCAAACGCGTGGCGCAACATCGTCCGCGTAAGCGACGCCCGCAACGCCACCGCCAGCCTCATCGTCGGGGCCTTTCACACCGCCGGACAAAGCGAACGCTCCAACGCCGAGCCCTTCCCCTTCGCCGAACAGCTCGAAAAAGTCAAAGCCGATCAGCCCGAAGCCCTGCTGGCCGAGGCCGAGGCCTGCATACTCGCCAAAGATCAGGATCAGACCGCCGCCGCCGTCGCGCGCTACGGCCAGTTGGGCCACGCGCCTGGACCCGTCTTCGATCTCATGCGCAAATTCGCCACCAGCGAAGACGGCGCCCTCCACGCCGAGAAATACTTCCGCACTGCCGGAGCCGAGTTCGACGCCACCCGCCCGGCCTACCGCTGGGGTCAACTCGTCGCCCTCGCAAGAGTAACCGCCAGCGAATACGGCCACCCCGCACCAGGCTTCGAAGAAGCCAAGGCGCTTTTGAAGGTGTAATCACGGGAGGGGGGGCTTTCCAGCCCCCCATTTTATTGTGCCACTACGTTGCACAATTCGTTTGTTCCTTCCGTCCCCTCCGTCCCCTCCGTCCCTTCCGTCCCTTCCGTCCCTTCCGTCCCTTCCGTCCCTTCCGTCCCTTACGTCCCTTACGTCCCTTACGTCCCTTACGTCCCTTACGTCCCTTACGTCCCTTAAGTCCCTTACGTCCCTTAACGCTCCTCGCTCCCAGCCAACTTCCCCTTGGCCCCGCCCGTCCCATCCGTTATACTTCCCCTCCGGCAACAGCAAGGCAACCGAGAGAGCACCCGCCCCATGATGGAAGAGCACAAGCACGTCTACAGCAACCTTCTCACCCCCCTCATGTTCATCGAGCGCAGCAGCGCCGTCTACCCCGACAAGATCGCCGTCATCCACGGCGACCAGCGCTACACCTACCGCGAATTTGGCAACCGCATAAACCGACAGGCCTCCGCCCTTCGAAAACTCGGCCTCCACAAAGGCGAACGCGTCGCCTGCCTCCTCCCCAACATCCCCGCCATGCTCGAGGCCCACTTCGGCATACTCCTCGCCGGCGGCATCATCGTCCCCGTCAACTACCGCCTCGCCCCCGCCGAAATCCAATACATCCTCGAGCATTCCGGCGCGAAAGTCCTCCTCGTCGACACCGAGTTCTACCCCCTCGTCGCCGGCATCCGCGAAAACCTCCCCGGCCTGCGCCACCTCATCCACGTAGCCGACGACCCCGCCTTCCCCATCCCCGACACCCAGGACTACGAAGACTTCCTCGCCACCGGTGCCCCCGATCCCGTCCCCTGGGTGGTGGAAGACGAATACGAAGAAATCACCATCAACTACACCAGCGGCACCACCGGACGCCCCAAAGGCGTCACCTATACCCACCGCGGGGCCTGCATCAACGCCTGGGGCGAAATCATCGAAACCGCCATGACGCCCGATTCCTGCTACCTCTGGTCTCTCCCCATGTTCCACTGTAACGGCTGGTGCTTCACCTGGGGCGTCACCGCCATCGGCGCCACCCACGTCTGCCATCGAAAATTTGAGCCCGGCGCCGCCTGGAAGCTCATCCAGCAAGAAGGCGTCACCCACTTCAACGGCGCCCCCGTCGTCATGATTGCGCTTGTCAATCACCCCGACGCCCCCAACCGTTTCCAGCACCCCGTCACCATCTGCACCGCCGGCGCGCCCCCCTCGCCCACCATCATCCAGACCCTCACCGAAATGGGCGCCCACATCCTCCACCTCTACGGACTCACCGAGACCTACGGACCCTTCACCGTCTGCGCCTGGCAACCCCAATGGCGCACCCTCTCCTTCCAGGCCCAGGGACGACTCCTCGCCCGACAAGGCGTGGGCTACGCCATCGGCGGCCCCACCCGCGTCGTCGACGAACACATGAACGACGTCCCCCCCGACGGAGAGACCCTCGGCGAAGTCGTCATGCAAGGCAACATGGTCATGAAAGGCTACTGGAACGACCCCGAAGCCACCGCCACCGCCTTCCGCGGCGGATGGTTCCATAGTGGTGACGTCGGCGTCATGCATCCCGACGGTTACATCGAGCTCAGAGACCGCAGCAAAGACGTCATTATCTCCGGCGGCGAAAACATTTCCTCCATCGAAGTGGAACAAGTCCTATACAGGCACCCGTTTGTGCTAGAATGTGCCGTAGTCGGCGC
Organism: Candidatus Hydrogenedentota bacterium; assembly: GCA_016791475.1. Taxonomy (NCBI): domain Bacteria; kingdom Pseudomonadati; phylum Candidatus Hydrogenedentota; species Candidatus Hydrogenedentota bacterium. The sequence goes on along the minus strand of JAEUWI010000097.1, from coordinate 6,718 downwards.
CCCACACGAAAAATGGGGCGAGACACCCAAGGCCTACGTCACCCTCAAAACAGGCAAAGAACTCACCCAGGACGCCCTCATCGCCTTCTGCCGCGAGCACATCGCCCACTACAAGGCCCCGACCACGGTCGTCTTCGGCCCCCTGCCGAAAACCAGCACAGGCAAAATCCAAAAATTCCGGTTGCGCGAAAAGGACTGGGAAGGCAAAGAAAAACGTATCCAAGGCTAGCGCCCAAACGCGCAAGCGGGAGTAATCGGCATGCAGCAACACCTCGAAAACTACACCCCCGACGGCCCCGCGCTCTACATCGTCCCCGAACGAGAAATCGAAGGCTTCGACCACTACGGCCCCGGCGTATCCCTCGCCCAGTCCGACGAAGACACCCTCAACGCCCTCTGCAAATCCCTCGGCGTCGCACCCCTCTCCAGCTTCCTCAGCCAGGACACCGACGCCCTCACCGGACACCTCCGCTACGAAGGCTACGCCCTCCCCAACCTCCCCGCCCTCTCCTGGTTCACCGCCGCCGCCGGACTCAAAACCGTCCGCGCCCTCGCCCAGCACCTCGAAACCCACCCCGAAACCCTCAACGCCCAGGACGAAGCCATCCGCGAACTCCGCGAATACGAATTCGTCCTCGCCCGCTTCGAAAAAGAAGGCATCCGCTGGTACATGTCCGTAGGCTTCTAAAGGACAGCAGCGCCACGACACCAGGAGAAGCGCGACACACCGCCGGTCACCCCAAAGCCCCCCCCACACAAAAGCACCATCAGACCCGCGCGGCTATCCTGCCGTCCAACGTCGCCACCCAGCGCAAGAAAATCCCACACGCAAAGCTGGGAGCGCTGGCGAATCCCTGCCGTCCACAATTCACAATTCATAATTCACAATTCACAATTCATAATTCATAATTCCCCAACCCCGCAACATGACGCTCCAGCATAGCCGCCCTCTTCCGCCCCGAAGGGGCAACACAGCATAGCCCAGGGCAACGCCCTGGGTAAGACCAATATAAATAACCAGCCCTGAAAGGGCGACACACAGGATCTCGGACATTCCTGTCCGAGGCAGAGCCCACGTTGGTATTGAATGGCACGAAGCGCGAGTCGGGCGTCTCTTAATTGCCGAAATCATGACGCAATTGCGTCAAGCATTCCTGCAAGTTTCAAGAGCGTGTCCAGAACAGCGGCCAATATGCCTCAGACATGAATGTCCGAGATCCTTGTTCCGCAGGCATGCTGGACAAGTACATTTGGAATCAGTAACCACCGGTAGAACCGGTGGTATGCGGAAGGCCCCTGAAAGGGGCCGCAGTGGATTGAATGTAAAGCCACGTTGGGTTTTAGTCCCGCAGGGACGGCATATCGTAGCCCAGGTCGAAGACCCGCCGTGGTGGGCGCGAGCGAAGCGGGATCCTATCTTATAGGGGGTCACCCTCGCGCCCCCCATCGGAATCATCACAGCCAGGGAGATACACCGCGACCCCGCCGTAGCACGACCGTCACAAAAAGCAACGAAGCGACGCCCAGGATTTACTCAATCGGCCCGCCATTCGCCTTCATCACCTCCTCCAGCGTCACGGGAGCGCCGCCGCGCCGTTTGCTCTCGTCGGCCGCTTCCATGAACGCGAAGAGCTCGATGGTCTCCTTCGGGTCAATGGGCACCACGCCGGTCTGGAAAAATTTCACGATCTCGCGGACCAGCGGCGCATAGTCCCCGCTGCCATTCTGCGAGGCGACCTTGTTCGTGCCGAAGAGGATCACCTGGTGGGGCGAGGCCTGGTTGCGCAGGCCCCGGAAGGTGCCCACCTTGCCATCGGCCCACACACCCGTCACCACATCCGTGTCGGACGTGGACGTGCGCACGACGCTGACGCAGCCCGTGCCCAGCGCCGTATAGAGCGCCTCCATCGCATGAACGCCATACCAGAAGAGATCCGGGTGGGTCGGCTCCAGCGTGCTGGGCCCATAGGAAATCGCGCCGCGAATCGTGCCCACGTCTTCCTTCATCAGCGCGACCATGGAGTCGTAGTAGCGGTAGGACGACGAACTGAACCACTTCACATTGTGCTTCTTGCCGAGGTTGTAAATCTCGATGGCGTCCTTCAGGGAACCAGCGACGGGCTTGTCGATAAACACCGGCTTCCCGGCGGCAAAGACGGGCTTCACCTGCTCCAGGTGGGGGCGCCCGTCCACGCTCTCCAGCAGCACGGCGTCCACCAGCGTGCAGAGTTCTTCGATGGTCGGAACAATCTTCACGCCGAAGTCTTTTTCCAACTCCGCCGTGTAGCCTTCCACCCGCGAATGGCTCGATTCGATATCGGGGCTGCCGCCCTTAAACGCCGCGACCACTTTCGCGCCGGGGATATACGCGGGATTCGTCGTATCGTTCAGCAGCTTGGTGAAGGCGATCACGTGGGACGTGTCCAGCCCGATGATGCCGACCTTGATGTCATCCGCCAAAACGGGCGCCGCCACCGCGGCCACAGCGGCGAGGCATACGCCGAGAATTGATTTCATGGAAAACTCCTTGGGGTTGAGTGCGATTGCAAAGGGCATGATAGGCGCAGCAACAAGGTTGAATCAAACACAGCGAGGCTGCGCAGGCCCTGCTTCTGATAAGAAAGGGGACCGCCGGTTATTGCCCGGCGATCCCATCCGTCCTGTCGGTCTAATCCGTCCTGTCACGCAAATTGCGGAATCTTCAGCAACTCCCCGTCCTTCATCGCCGACTGGTGCGCCACGATACCGCCCACCGTCATGTCCAGCGCCCACTTGATGTTAACCAGCGGCTGGCGCTTCTCAATGATGGAGTGAACAAACTCGTTGGAGAGGTAGCCATGGGAACCGCCATGGCCGCCGGGGTCCACCGTCGGGGGAAGGGGTGGCTTGCGCAGTTCAATCCCCTTGATATCCGTCAGGCCCTGGAATTGGCCGTTGTACATCGTGCCCTTGTCGCCGCGAACCCGGCCCATCTCGCCGCCCACGCCGGGCGTGTCCCAGCTCACCGCCATGCGCGACATGCCGCCGCCGCTCGTGCGGAACATGGCGATTTCCGTGCCGAACGGATTCTTGTAGATATTGTTCTCCGGCTTCAGGTGATCGATGATGCTCGGAATGCCCATGCAGGAAACTTCCGTGAAGCTTTCACCCGTGACGCAGGTGTGGTAGGCGTTGGAGTGCGTAGGGTAATACTGCGGCGGCAGGCCGATGCGCCAGCCCTTGTAGGAATCGATGGGCACGTCCATGTAGTGGTAATACTCGCCCTCCGTGTAAAGCATTCGGCCGAAGTGACCCTGTTGAAACAGCAGCCGCATGGCGTACAGATCATCGTGAAACGATGATGTCTCCATAAGCATGTAGTTCAGCCCCGTCTCCTTCACCGTCTTGTAAAGCTCTTCCGCCTCTTCCAGCGAGCCGAACGTAGCCGGCACCGCGCAGCACACGTGCTTGCCGTGCTTCAACACCTCGATGCAGTGGCGCGCATGGCTCGGCGCATCCGTCGCCACGAACACCGCTTCAATGTTGTCGTCCTTCACCAGTTCTTCCAGCGAGGGATAGGTCTTGGCGCATCGGCAGGCCTCGGCCAAGCCCTTGCAGTTCTCGGGGATCAGGTCGCTCACCGCCACCACCTCGACATTCGGGTGATCCTGAAAGCCGAAGGCCGCGCCGAAGCGGCACACGCCATAGCCCACGATGCCAAAGCGGACCTTCCGGTCGGACACCGGCGTCCAGACCTTCTCCGTCTGCACCGTGGTCGCGGTTTCATCAAAACCCTGAATCTTTTCCTCGGCCGCAAAGGCAAAGCCGCTGGCGCCGGCAAAACCAGCCCCCAGGGAAAGATGTTTCAAAAAGCTGCGGCGTGAACTCATGATAGTGCTCCTATGGGGTGTCGGGCGTCGGTTACTTCGGCACCCGTGTTATGTTCGTTTCGGAATACAACCGCTAGATGCTTATCGCAGTGAGACAGGCATGCACAGTCTAAAAATCATTCAACCACGAATGAACACGAATCCACACGAATAAGAAACCGGGTTCCAGTTCAGTATTCGCATTCGAACTCGCTAAAACTGGGCGATGTGTCTCTCCTATTCGTGTAAATTCGTGTCCATTCGTGGTTCAGTCCAATTTATTCAATTTGCGTTCATACTTCGTGTTCTTCGTGTCTTCGTGGTGCAAATCATTGTTTTCAAGCCAGCGATTCAAAGTGGGGAATCTTCAACAGCTCCCCATCCTTCAATGCCGACTCGTGGGCCACAATTCCGCACACGGTCATGTTCAGGCTCCAGGCGATATCAATCAGCGGGCGGCGCTCCTGCAGAATCGCCGTGATGAATTCCTCCGTCAGATAACCGTGGGAGCCGCCGTGGCCGCCGGGGTCCACGCTCGAAGGCAGGGGCGGCTTCGCCAGCTCAAGACCGCTGATGTCCTCCAGGCCCTGATAGGTCGTCCCGATGACCGAGCCCTTCTCGCCCCGCACCCGGCCCACCTCGCCGCCGTAGCCCGGCGAATCCAGGCTCACCAGCATGCGCGACATGCCGCCGCCACTCGTGCGGAAGAGGGCGATCTGCGTGCCGAATTTATTTTTGTATTGATTCTCCCCGCTCGCCCGATCCGCGAGGATGCTCGGCAGGCCCATGCAGGAAACTTCGGTGTAGTGCTCGCCACACACCGCCACGTGGTAAGCCGTCGAGTGGGTGGGATACCAGATCGGCGGACAGGCGATGCGCCAGCCCTTGTAGGAGTCGATGGGCGTATCGACATAGTGGTAATACTCGCCTTCGCTGTAAACGATGCGCCCAAGCTTCCCGGCGTTGTACAGCGTGCGCATGGCGTAGCAATCGTCGTGATAGGCCGACGTCTCGAACATCTGGTAGTTCTTTCCGGTCGCCTTGACCGTGTCGTACAACTGCTGCCCCTCTTCCAGGGAGCCCCAGGTCGCCGGCACCGCACACCCCACGTGCTTCCCGTGGTTCAACGCAAGCATCGCATGCCGCGCATGGCTGGGCGCGTCCGTTGCCAGGAATATCGCCTCCAGCGTGTCGTCCTTCACCATTTCTTCGAGGGACGGGTAGGTCTTCTCGCAGCGGCACGCCTTCGCCAGTTCCGCGCAGCGCTCGGGAAAGAGATCGCTCACCGCCGCGACTTCTACATTGGGGTGATCCTGAAAGCCGAAGGCCGCGCCGAAGCGGCACACGCCATAGCCCACAATGCCCACGCGCACCTTGCGATCAGAAATGGGCTGCCAAACCTTGCCCTGCTGCACCGTGGTGGCTGTTTCGTCGAAGCCCTGAATCTTCTCCTCCGCACCAAAGGCCGCCCCCCCCACACCGGCCAGGCCCGCCCCCAGGGACAACTGTTTCAAAAAGCTGCGTCGTGAATCGGGCTTCATGATTTCTGGCTCCTCGTTCGCCCGGATCGGGCGCGCCATCAAGATGTTCGATTGTGTTAATTTATGTTCTCAACGATACAAAATCTTCGACACGCTGTCAAGACTTTCCCGCATCAATTTCGCCAATCAATCGCGCCGCGGTGCCATGAAACATCGCCTCCACCTGCGCACGATCGATTCCGAGATCTTCGCAGGCGCCCTTGAGCGCCTTCATCGCCTCGTACATGTACAGCGTGTATTGCGCCTCGATCTCGGGCGATTCGCGCACCTTGTTGAAGTAGAAGTCGTGGCTTGTGCGGTTGGTGTAGGTTCGGCCCGACCATTGGCGTCGACCGCGCATGTAGAAAATCGGATTGTCCGTCGCGTACATGATCCGCTCGGGGCCAATCGTCTCCAGCGCATAGCGATGCACTTCCGGATTGAGCACGGCGGAGTTGTCGAAGTACAGCCCCGGATCCTCCTTCAGCGGCGCAAGACCCTCCTGCGCATGAGGCAGGGTGTAGCTGCGACCAAGGTGCGCGATCACCAGCTTTACGCGGGGATAACGCGAGCGAATCTCCTGGACCTCGCGAATGTTGTCCGGATGTCCCAGGCGGTCGGCCTTGGGCACATGCATCGTCACCCAGGCTCCCCGCTCGTTGAGCACCTCGAATTGATGGTGAGGCAGAAAATCGAAAATACTCGCTTCAATATAGCGGTCGCGCGAGGTGGCATCGTAGCCGATGAGCGAATAGTAGGGCTTCACGCCGATGCATCCCGGCTGGTCGAGCCACCACGCGATCTGCTCCGCGCGCCACGTGGGCCGCACCACCGCCAGGGTATGCCAGCCCTTCGCAAGGGCCCGGGGCATCAAATCCAGATTGGCCCCCTCCACTTCCCAGCTCAAATTGGGCACGGTGAAGGCCAGCGCGCTCACTTCGCGACCGGGATACACGATGGCGTGATTGCGCTCGGCGGAGTCGGGATCTTCGGCATGGGAAAGTTCGTTGACCCAGTAGTCTCTGCGCATCTCCTCCGTGATGGTCTCGATCTTGAAGCGCGGGTCCGCCATGTGAACATGGCAGTCAAGAATCCGCCGGGGCACCCAGTCCTCCAGATGCTCCGCCCAGAAAGCGCGGTCGACGTCGTTGTAGGTGTAAACATGGTGTAAGGGGATGGTGGTCATTGAGGATTCCTGACAGAACACAGATTCGAGTGAAAAATGGGGCGTATCGGACCAAGGTATCGAAAAAACAGTTCAAATCGCGCGCAACCCATAAGACCCATACGACCCATACGACCCATACGACCCATACGACCCATACGACCCATACGACCCATACGACCCAT
>JAEUWI010000096.1 GCA_016791475.1 Candidatus Hydrogenedentota bacterium | reverse complement strand
ATTCCCTATTCCCTATTCCCTATTCCCTATTCCCTATTCCCTATTCCCTATTCCCTATTCCCTATTCCCTATTCCCTCTTCCCTCTTCCCTCTTCCCTCTTCCCTATTCCCTATTCCCTATTCCCTATTCATAATTCATAATTCACTATTCACTATTCACTCCCCCACGCCAACCCCTTGAATACCGCAATGAGACACGTATAAACTCCCCAGCGCAACAAAAATCCCCAGGGGGCTGTTTGCCTGGGGCAAACAAAAAAAGGGGACCCAATCCATGCGCACCGCAGACCTCCACCTCCAGCGAAGCACCGAAACCCTACTCGGCTACCTCCAGGGCATCGCCTGCGACGACCACCTCAGCGACCTCGAAATCGCAAACCTCCAAGGCTGGCTCGAATCCCACCACGCCCTCCGAGAACACTGGCCCTTCGACGAAATCACCGGCCGCGTCGAAACCATCCTCCGGGATTCCGTCATCGACGAAGAAGAACGCGCCGAACTACTCGAATGGTGCGCCGACCTCTCCCTCGACACCCATCCGGCCTACGGCCTGATCGACATGGCCACCCGCCAACTCCACGGCGTCCTCCACGGCATCCAGTCCGACGGAGAAGTCACCGAAGAAGAAGTCTACGGTCTCCGCGACTGGCTGGAAAACTTCCGCATTTTCCGAGGCGCCTGGCCCTTCTCCGAAGCCTTCGCCCTCGTCGATCACATCCTCGAAGACAACCACGTAAGCGCCGAAGAACTCCACCAGCTCCACACCTTCTGCAAGCAATTCTCCGAACGCCCCACAAACCTCCGCCCCATCGAAGAGAAAACCAAAGCCTGGGCCGCCAACGCCGCCCCCTACCTCCAGCCCGTCGGCGGAATCTGCCAGCACGACATCCCGATCATTTTCGAAGGGAAATGCTTCTGCTTCACCGGCGGCAACAAACAATTCAAACGCGCCGCCCTCTGCCAACACGTCACCGAACGCGGCGGCAGATTCACCGACACCATGGTGAAAGACCTCGACTACCTCGTCCTCTGCGAAATCGGAAGCCGACTCTGGGTCTATGAAACCTATGGCAGAAAAGTGGAGGCCGCGATGGCGAGACGGATTCCGATAATTACTGTGGAGCGGTTTCTTGGGGTGTTCGATATGTGAAATACTGACGACCTAGGATGAAAATTATGGTCGCCTGGTCGGTGTGAGTTCGCACTATGGTCGGGTTTAGCTCGTTCAGCACGCTGAGCTTAAACAGAGGCAAGGATACTTTTCGAGACCAAGGGGGAATCAAAACTCAGGTATAGTCGATTTTACACCACAGATGGAATAATTTGCTCTAAACAACTATAGCCTATGCATTAAAGCCTTAAAGACAAAAATGTAATATTAAGTTCAGTAGCAGACACTCAAATCACGGACCACCCATCCGAATGCGGAAGGCTCTTGAGACAATGAGCAACATTGAAAAACATGAAAATCACCTTGCCCAGGTCACCCCGCAGGCGCAGAAAGTCGTAGACGTTCTAACAGAATTCGGATTGCCTTCAGACAATATTATCGCGGAGCAGTCCGAGCTTGTGAGGATTGGCCAGAATCTCCCTTCTTATATCGCCTCCCTGCCTGATGCGGTCAAACGCGACGCAAGATACCTCTCGAAATTCGTCGTCGGAGCGGGGTTTGGACTATTCGATTATTCATTAAATGCGATATGGAATGAAGTCGTTCTGGATCTCAGAAAGAAGGCCATTTCGTATGGAATCGACATTTTCTTTGACTCTGCGTGCGGAGGAGGAAAGTCTCGTGACTTCTATAGGTCTGAAGACGATCTTGCAGCCCTCAAGGATGTCGTACTCTTAGATACATGTCGAAAACTAGAATTGATCTCGGATACGACCTACAAGAAGCTAAAGCACATACTGGAGATGAGAAACGATATTGGAATATCTCATCCGACCAATTATTCAATAAACGCGTTCGAATTACTTGGATGGCTCCAGACATGTATACAAGACGTCTTAGAGGATCGCCCCACCGAAGCTGCACTACGGGTGCAGGCATTCATTGGCAATCTAAGAAGACATACCTCACCAATTGATCTAGCTACACAAAAAGCAATCGAGAGCAACATTAAGGACCTCGCAAGCCATCATCTGGCAAGCATTCTGCGCACCATGTTTGGAATATATGTCGCTCTGGACACAGACCCTCAGGTGCGGAAAAACATCTCCGTCATCGCCCCTACGGTTTGGGAAAACTGTCGAAGCGAGCCGAAGTACAAGATTGGTCTCATACTCGAAGGCTACAACACCAACCTTCACCGCGAGAAGTACGAATTGGGAGAGCAGTTTTTCCAGATTGTGGGTGGAAACTCATTTCGCTCAGAGAGCGATAGAGCCATCAACATAGATGCGCTACTGGAGCAACTTCATGAGAAACATAATGGCTGGGATAATTTCCACCACGAGGCGCCTGTAGCGCATGAGCTGGCAACATACATACAGGATCAATCCGACATTCTACCGATCAATGCTGAAAGACTGGTAAAGGTGGTTGTGTTATGTCGCGTTGGTAATGGAGTCTCATATTGCGGTGGGGTTTCACCAAGGGGCAGGGTATATTATGACCAAATGCTCTCAAAACTTGGCGACAAGTACTCTGCGCTGGTTATAAGCGCACTCGCCCACTATGAGATTCAACCGCGTCTCAGCATCCAAACATGCAGATCTCATGCAAAGGCAATTCTTGAAACAGTCCAAGAGAGTGTAATTAACGAGCGACTAATCGAGTGTTTTGACTACTTGATTGAACGAATCGAATCGACTGGAAAGTGCATGTTTGACTCGGAGTTCAAGTTGTTGGTATCTCCATTCCTCGACTTAACTCGTCCGTAGTGTGGATTGACCTTGGCCTGCCCCCCGAAAACTGGTCCATGTATTATGAGAGTTTACCAGGGTGGAGGAACTCTGAGCGACACACGCCAAATTGCCGTGCGAGCTCGATTTTGGACAGCTACACTCCAGCCGCTAGCCGCAGTCGCTCATACTTGAAGTCGAAATCCTGTTTTGCGGCAGAGTTCATTTCTGCCCGCTTGCCGCGCAGTAGATTCCAACGCGCCACCAGCCTGGTTTCCCCCGCTGCCCCTCCGTCTAAAACATATGCGGCCCCGCAGGTTAAATCGTTTGATACTTTAAGCCTGCTGAATGGCTCTGTACTCTCGATTATCGCAAGCTCTGTTAGGGTCTTGGCAAGATAGTCTTCGAACGTTGGACATTGCAGAAGAAGTGGAACGGCGACTTCGACGCTTCCGTTAATCCCTTCCACGAAGTTTCGCAACTGATCATTGGAATCATCAAGCAAGAATCTCGTAGCTCTGAGAAAAGGCTGCGGATCCATGTCCTTATTCTTCATCTCTTGCCTCAAAGTCATCACTTCTGAGAGGACATCTTTGATTTCCGCCTTAACGGGGTCGAACTTTGAGCGAAGCAGGTCGCCAAACACGTGTGCGAGCTGGGTCTTGAGTAGCGACCTCGCGTCAGCGACAGAGTCGAATGGCAGAATTGCATTGTTCGCTGGGGCATCCATGATTTCTTGGATGAGCGAGAATGTCTTGTTCGGTAATTCCATGCCGGGGAAGTTTGCTACCTGCGCCTTGTCCTCAGTTGCATCGTAAACCTTCTTGTATGTGAGTACTTCTCGATCCACCAGGCACACAACAGGTATGGTTTGCTCGCGAGAGGTAAGAAACTCGTTGTGAGTTACGCTACGGCCGTTCGCGGAGACAGAGCCGTAACGCTTGCCCACGATCAATACGGCGATCTGGCAATCCCGCATTGCGAGATAACAGGAGTCCTCCGCGGATGCTTGAGGAAGATATCCGATGCCACCAAATTCACTGAGCACTGGACGATAAGCAAGCTCTTCTACGGTATCCTTTAACGCTTCGCGCAAGTGTTGTAGGTCTGCGATTGTCGAACTGATGAAAATATTGGGTATCACCGACTTTTGATCCTTGTGCCCGTCTTTTGGGTTGGGGAGAAAGAGCGAATAGAATTGACTATTTATAGCATATCCTATCCCTCGTACACTTGTCCGATGGTGCAGAACTTTCTCCCATGCTCTGCTTGGTCGAAGATTCGCCGGGGCGGGAACTGCATTCCCCGACGCTCCGCTTCGCATGGGATTTAACGCTGTTCCAGTGACCTCGGGGTGTGCGCCGTTCTCTCCGCGCCTCGCCAGGCAGACCTTGGGTGCGAGAGAAAAAATGCAGACGAGAGTATGGAGAGGGGGCATTCGTGCCCCCTTTTTCAATTCAATGTACGATGGAAACGCATATGCGCTGCGCGTGCAACTGCGTTTCTCGGGACTGGGGGCTGGAAAGCCCCCGCTCCATACACGCGCTATCTATAATTTCTCGTACCCGACGGCGGACCCTTCCAATCCCCCCATATCCGGCACCCAACAACACCTTCCTCCCAAAAATATTGCAACGTCCGCGCACTACTGAGAGAGAGACTCTCATCATCGCTCCCCAAACCCGGCTCATTGCAACGGTGTGAAGTGTCCCTTGGGCGTGCTCTGAAAGGGCAGCGCAGTTCATCCACGAGATTGTCCTACTCGTGGATACTACGTTCCCTGTTCCCGCGTTTCCAGGCGCCGCTTGGAAGCGCACGTGCGAGCGTACAAGCGAAAAGGGGGTTGAGCATTCCTGCTCGACATAATGCCATCGCAAATCTCAGGACGGACCCGACACTATCGAACAGGCGTGAAATCTCGACGGCGTGCAAGCTCACAGGACGTATCGTGCCATACGGCGACCGTGCCACGCGCACACCGAAACGCGACCTCAGAAGTCGCCTTGTGTCGAGCAGGAATGCTCAACCCCCTTTGGGCACAATCCCTCCTAACCCCCCACCCCACAACACCTTCCCCAAAACCGAGTGCAACGTCCGCGCCTTACTTAATGGAGGGAGATCCATCGCCGCTCCCCAAAACCGGACTCATGCCAATGGAGGGAAAAACCATGCCCGTCAATTACCCCTATGACCCGCGCTACAACGCCAAAATCTACATCCCCAAACTGACCGAGGAAGAGCGCCGCGCCCGGGCCACGCCCCTGGAGAATCTCCGCAGCCTGCGCTTCAGATCCAATGCGCCCGCTGCACAGCCGTCTCCCTCCAAAATCGCTACCCCCGAAATCGCAACGCCGCAGGACCCGACCCCGGAGGCCCCAACCGTGGAAACGCCGCCCGCCGAAGTACCGATGGTGGAAGCGCCGGCCCCGGAACCCGCCGCGCAGGACGACCCCGCGCCGGACTACCTTCCCGCCGCCTGGGAGGTCGTCTTCGCCGCCTTTCCCGAGCTCTACCCGGAGCACGCGGCGTTGGCTTCCGTTGTCGCAACGCCTCCCGGCGACGAGCACACCACGCCCCTCCCCGCAAGGCCCGCCCGAACATTCGCCGGGATGCGGAACCAACGGACACAAGGCCCGAATTGGAGAAGTGTGGACATTCCCGCCCCAACGGGTCTTCGAACGGCCCGAGGCAACGCGCGCGTCAACACCCGGGCCACCCGAATACATGCGGCGCCAACCTGAACCACTTCCGTCACGTGTCGTGCAATTCGCCGGTGAAGAAGCGCAACCTTGAATCTGCTTGGCCTCGGGCGGGAATAACCAAGGGCCTGTGCGCCGCAAATGCCCGGTCAATCCACGTACGCAAATTCCTGCAGGTTAAACACCGCAAGGCACAATTGCGCGAGGGCGTCTTGCGGCTTTCCCGGTGCGAGCGACGCCAGCAGGGCGAGGGCCTCGGCCTTTTCTTCGGCCGATGGCAGGCGTCCCAATCCGATGCGCCAGGCCTGATCTACCTGGCCGCCAATCTCTCCCGTCAACCGTGCGGCGAAGGCCTGGGCCTGTCGCTGGGCGGTGGCGTTGTTCAGGAGCCAGAGGGCCTGGGTGGCGACGCTGGTGGTATCACGGGAGGGGGCGCTGACGGCGTTGACCGGCAAATCGAAGACGTCGAACATGGGAAAGCGGAAGTTGCGGCGCTGGAGCACGTAGAGGCCCCGGCGGGTGTGGTCCGCGGGGTCGGCGGAGACGGTCCAGTAGGCGGGTGCGCCTTCGTCGCCCATCAGCGGCGGCACGACGGGCCGTCCCCCCATTTTGAGGTTGAGGGTGCCGGCGGCGGCGTGGATGGCGTCCCAAAGGGCCTCGGCTTCGAGCCTGCGTCGGTTCATTTTCCAGAGGTAGTGGTTGGCGGGGTCGATCGCCGCGTTGGCGTCGCTCTGCCAGGCGCTGTCCATCTGGTAGGCGGACGAGAGCATGATCGTGCGGTGCAATTGCTTGATGCTCCAGCCGCGCTGGACGAATTCCGTGGCGAGCCAGTCGAGCAGCTCGGGGTGGGTGGGGCGCTCGCCCATGAGGCCGAAATCGTTCAGGCTGGCGACGATGCCCCGGCCGAAGTGGCCGTACCAGATGCGGTTGACCATGACGCGGGCGGTGAGGGGGTGGGCCGGGTCGACCAGCCAGCGGGCAAGGGCGGTGCGTCCCCCGACGGCGCCGGGCACGGGCGCGGTCCAGCCGCTGGCGGCGCGGATCGCGTCGGGCAGGGCCGGGGTGGCGAGGTCTTCCGGGCGGTTAAGTTCGCCGCGATTGAGCACGTGAATCGCGGGTACGAGGTCGGGGTTTTCATGGCCCAATACGGAGACCGAGGGCACCTCGAGGATGCCGTCGAACGCTTCCCCCTGGGCGGTCTTCGGCGGCACGGCCAGGACGGCCTCGGCGACGCGCATCATGAGCGCGGCCCGTTCGGCCTTTTCCTCTTCGGTCTGGGCGCGGCCTTTCACCCGTTCGTCGAAGAGGCGCACGGCGCGACGGGCTTCGTCCACGGCGACCACGCGAGGATAGTGCTGCTTGAAGTCAGCCACGCTCATGGGCGGGACCACGGGCTCCAGCACTTCTTTGCTGCCCGCGAAGATGGCCTGCATGGCGTAGTAGTCGCGCTGGGAGATGGGATCAAATTTGTGATCGTGGCAGCGGGCGCACCCGAAAGTCAGCCCCATGAAGGCCGCGCCGGTGGTGTCCACCCAGTCCGAAAAGGTTTCGTAGCGGATTTTTTGTCCGTCCATGTTGGACTCGTGGACCTGGGGGCCAAGGGTATAGAGGCCGGTGCCGGTCCGTGCTTCGAGGCGACGCCGGTTGTCCGCGGGCACCTCGTAGGAACCGGCCTGGTCGATGTTGCCCGGCCACAGTTCATCGCCCGCGATCTGCTCCAGCACAAAAACATCGTAAGGCTTGTCGTCGTTGAAGGATTTCACCACGTAGTCGCGGTAGCGCCAGGCGTTGCGGTAGTACATGTCCGTCTCAAAGCCGCCGCTGTCCGCGTAGCGCGCCACATCGAGCCAATGGCGTCCCCAGCGCTCGCCGTAGTGGGGCGAGGCGAGCAACCCGTCGATGAGGCGCGCCCAGGCGTCGGGCGCGGTATCGTTGACAAACGTGTCCACCTGCTCGGGCGTGGGCGGCAGGCCAATGAGGTCCACATAAGCGCGGCGCACGAGGGTGCGAGCATCGGCCCGGGGCGCGGGCGTCAGCCCTTTCTGCTCCAGCGTAGCGAGGATGAAGTTGTCTACCGGGGTGCGGACCCACTCGGGCTGCGTCACCGCGGGCGGCGCCACCGCGCGAACGGGCTGGAAGGACCAGAAGGTGCGCGGATCGGCTTTTTCCCGTGTGGGGGCCTTTGGAGCGGTCTCCCGGGGATCGGCCGCGCCCTCGGCGATCCAACGCTCCAGCGCAGCGATCTCGATCTCGGTCAAGGCTTCGTCCGGTGGCATTTGCAGATCATGATCACCACGACGTACAGCCTTCATCAGCAAGCTCTCGGCGGGATTGCCCGGAACGATGGCCGCGCCGCGACTGCCGCCCGCAGCCCATCCCTCGCGCGAATCGAGCCGCAGGGCGCCCTTCTGCTTCTCCGCGCCGTGGCATGCTTCGCAGCGTGCGGCAAAGAGGGGACGCACACTGGATTCAAAGTGATCCAGCGCGGCGCGATCTTCCGCTTGTGCACCGAGGGCGATGCATGCGGCCAAAAGCCACGGGGTGAATTTCACGGGAAAACTCCAACGGGCGCGAACGAAATGCCTGCGCCCAGTCCTCGCCAATTCTAGTGCACCGGCCTGCCGTCGTCAAACGTCCGCCCTGCGGTGGATCAACCCCCGCCCGGACCGGTATACTATGGGGCATCCGAACCACGGCCCCCGTGGCCCCGCGCAGGGTTTTCATACGCGCGGCGGTTCCCTCAATCTTCCCGCGCACGCCCCGATGCGCATGCCCGCGGGGAACGGGTGAGCAATAACACCCCACAGATAGGAATCTACCATGAGCACAAAACTCGTCATCGGCATGCCTGCGGGCTCTCTCGCTGATCCCAACCGCGGCGGCAACCTGATCGGCCTGCTGAAGCACGCGGGTTTCCCGACAAAAGGCTACGACGCCGGCGGGCCCACGAAGTTTCCGCTGAACGCCGTGCTCATGGGCTGGGACGGTCGTCCGCAGGAATTTGGCGCGCAGCTCGCGATTGAAGAGCTCGATATCGCCATCGCGGGCGATGACTGGATCCAGGAGCGCGTGCTGGAGTTCAAGTACGAATATAACCAGGACATCAAGCTGGAGAAGGTGCTCTCGCTCAATCGGGGCGGCGTGCGCCTGGTCATCATTCACAATCCGCTGGCGGACGGCGTTACGTTCGACGCGTGGCTGGCCGATCTGCTCTCGAAGAAGGCCGTGATCACGATGGTGGCGGAGATGCCCTACCTGGCGCTGGACTGGTTTCAGAAGAAGATCGCGGCGCTGGGCTTTGCGGAATCCCACAGCGGCTTTTCCGTGCAGAAATTCAAGACGCCACCGCGCATCGACGCGGGCCTGGTGGTCTACGAGACCTGGGGCAAGACCGAGGCGAAGGTGGTCAACGGCTCCGTCGATTTCGGCCTGGAGATCACCCAGACCGGCAGCGCCATCCGCAACTACGGTCTTCAAATGGGCGAGGAAGTCTACAACTCCGAGACCGGCATCTGGGCCAATCCGAAGATCCGCGAGAACGAGGAAAAGCTCGAACTGGCCCGCATGTTCCTCCTGAACCTCCAGGGCTCCATCTACGCGGAAGACAAGGTGCTGTTGTTCTTCAACGTGAAAAACGAGCTGGTCCCCCCCACCCTCGATTTCCTGAGCACCAATTCCCTCTTCGGCGACGAACCCACGATGAATCAGGGGAACGGCTACACCGAATTCAGCGTGCAGGTCAGCACCTCAAACAAGACCATGGGCCTCGCCAAGGTGCGCTTCGAGCTGGCAAAGCTCGGCGCGACGCATATTGAAACCGTGCCCCTGGATTCGTGCATTACCAGCCTGGATGCGTTGGGTTTCTAAGAGGTCGGGACGGTTTCAGCGGCTTCCCTGTAAGGGTCGCATCACGTCGCGACCTCCTCGAGGATACGCCACCGCTATGAATGTGGGCGGGTTTTCACCGGGGAAGTGATTCTGGTCATGGCGTCGCCTCACCTCCGCGGGCTTGGGCGGCGATACGTCCCTTACTTTGTATTGCTTACCAGACAGAGTCCGTCTTCGCCCTCTTCGCAGAGTTCGTAGCCGCCCTTGTTATAAATCTGGATGGCGCGGAGCATTTCGGAAAGGTCGAAGTGCCAGTCCTGCGGATTGTAGTCGCCTTCGTGCGGCGTGCAGGTTTTGTCGCCCGCACCGGGATTAAAGCCGTCTTCGCCGGTGGGGTCGCAACTGAACTCGCCGAGGTTGTAGAGCTGGATCATGCGCAGCAGTTCGCTGGAGTCGATGACAAAATCGTCGTTCTTGTCTCCGGCATGGCCCGCGCGGTCGCCGTTGCTTCCGGCCAGTTCCGAACCCACCACGTACTTGTTAATGGGATCGGCCGTGTCTGAGGCCCATTGGGCGCCGGGCGCGAGTTCACCGCTGCCTTCGAGAGAGAACGAGAGGTCGAGCACCTTACCCAGCGCGATGACGGGCGTACCATCCTGCGAATTTCGCATGAAGCCGCGAAAGGGCGACTTCATCTCGGCGGAGTGGCCGTCGGCGGAGATGGCAAACTCCACGATAGAGTCGGGATACACCGGCCCCTTGTCGACTACCCAGTAAATGGCCTCGCCCGAGGGGAGGATGATCTCATTGGGATATCCGGGCGGGTCGTCGTACCAGACCCATTGGGTGTAGCAGTCGTAATTGCCCGGTACAATACTGACCAGCCCCTGGGACTGCTCCGCTTCCGAGGCGGCGTAGGAGGCATCGTCCAGGCAGCCGTGGAGCAAGAAGTGGCCGGTGTTGAAGGTCCCGTCGTAGTGCTCCACCTCCATATTGAGGTCGTAGCCGCGGGTCGTGGGGTAGTAGCCACCCTCGTGGAGGGGATAGCCCGTCTCGTCGTCCTGGTCCACGTCGATGGTTACGATCGTGTAGGAACGCCCTCGGGCGCCGTTGTCGGTGAAATTGGCCGTGTTGGCGATCTGACCACGGGCGCGGAACCAGGCATAAAGATTTTCCCCGTCGTGGGTAAATTTGAATTCCAGAAGGTCCACGTCCGGGTGATTTACGTAAGCGGGCACATCGCTTGCGCCCGTATGGTCCGTGTCGTGCTGGTCGTCCGACGGGTCGGTGTACGAGGGCACATCGGCCCAGTCGTTCATGTTACCGTCAATGGTGATTTGATGGACCGGCGCCGCCAGGGCGGTCGGGGCCAAAGCCAACACCGCCAAAGCGGCGGCCCAGTAATTCGCTTTCACGTGGGTACTCCTTTGATTACGAACTCAACGGGCATGGCCGGTAGCGGGGGTGGTCAGGCACACCCACTCCGTCCAAGGTGCATGATACCTCTTTCACCCCTCCCGGGTGAACTCTTTTGACCGAAAAATATTTCCGCCGCCCCGCCGGGCCATCCACAGGGCGACCGCCGCCAACGCCGGGAAAAGGGCCGCCGGGGCCGCCTTCATGGGCACGGTTACTCCCGCTTCCGCGCTGCCGAGCTCGTACCCCACGATCGGGTCCGCCGTGTCGGAGGCCCATTCCCCGCCGGCGGCAAACTCGCTGCTCGCCTCGACCGAAAACGAGACGTCGATGGTCTTACCCAGGGCCATGATCGGGTCGCCCGAGGGCGCATCCAGCATGAAGCCCCGGAAAGGCGCCTTGACCTCGGCCTCGTGACCATCGGGGGAAATGGAAATTTCGATGATGCAGCCGGGGTAGGCCGGTCCGCGATCCGCCACCCATACGATACCCTCGCCCGTAGGCAGGATAATTTCGCCGGGCAATCCCTGGGGCGTGTCGAACCACACCCACTGGGTGTACCAGTCGTAGGTGCCCGCCTTCACGTTGACCCAGCCGTTAGACTGGTCGGTCTGCGCCTGGAGGAATTCGGCGTTGTCCAGGCAGCCGTGGTTGAGGTAGTGCCCCGTGTTAAAGGCGTCGTCGTAATACTCCACCTCCATGTTCATGTCATAGCCCGGTGTCGTGGGATAATATCCGCCTTCGTGCAGGGGGTAGCCCGTGGCGTCGTTATTGTCGACATCGATGGTGACAATCACATAGTAGCGGCCCGCCGTACCCACGCTGGAGCTCTGCGTACGCCCGATGAGACCCCGGGTGCGGAAATAGGCGTAGAGGTTCTCCTCGTCGTGGGTGAACTTGAACTCCAGCAGGTCGGCGTCCTCATGGTCCACATAGGCCGGCACATCGAATTCCCCGGTGTGATCCGTGTCGTGCTGGTCGTCCGCCGGATCCGTATAGGAGGGCACCTCGGCCCAGTCGGCGAAAGCGCCATCAAGAACAATCCGGTGGATCGGCTCCGCAGCCGCCCGAAAGGGGCAACCCGCCAGGACGGCAAGCCCCAGGAACAAAGACATACGATGCATGTTACGCTCTCCACAAACGGCATTCCCCCCGGGCGCCGCCGGAGGAAAAGGGGCCACACCCCGAATCTACTTCCTCGGGCCATGATAACCCAACCGCTCTGTGATTGGTAGCAAATCCGAAGGTCGCCGGGCACTTGCACGCCGCCCCGATTCTTTGCTACCATACTCCGAAGTATGCCTGTGCCCAACCTTGATGGGGTTCGGGCGTCCATGCTCCCTCTCCCCCAGGAACTCGGTCAGGGCTCCCGACTTCGGTCGTGCGCGGACCGGAACCTTGTGTAAGAAAGTAGTAGAATCGTGAGCGAACGTACTTTTGTGATGGTTAAGCCCGATGGCGTTGGTCGCCGTCTTGTGGGCGAGTGCATCCGCCGCTTTGAACAGCGCGGCCTGAAGCTCGTCGGCCTGAAGGCCCAGATCCTCAGCGAGGACATTGCCAAGGCCCACTACGACGAGCACAAAGACAAGCCCTTCTTCGGCGAGCTGGTTTCCTTCATCACCTCCGGCCCCACGGTTCAGATGGTGTGGGAGGGTCCCGATGCCGTGGCGCAGGTGCGCAAGATGAACGGCGCGACCAATTGCGCGAAGGCGGACGTGGGCACGATCCGGGGCGATTTCGGCCTCAGCATGCAGAACAATATCATTCACGCTTCCGACGCGGTGGATACGGCGGTCCGCGAGATCGGCCTCTACTTCCAGGAAAGCGAACTCTTTTCCTATTCCCAACCTGACGATCAGTGGTTGAATTAAGCCCGGCTCAGGGACATCTAAGAACGAAGCAACGCTTCAGGAGGACATTCAGTGGCTGGAGGACGTAAAGCCCGCAAGGCGAAAATCAACAAGCACAAGCGCAAGAAGAAACGCCGCCAGAATCGCCACAAGACCAAAAAATAGGTCTTGTTTACCATAGGTTTGTAATGGATTCCCGGCCCTGCCAGTTCAGGGCCGGGGTCCATGCTTTATAATCCCGTTTACCAGGAGCCCCTTGCATGAGCGAAGACGGACCGAAGATTTTCATTGACGAGGGCTGGAAGGCCCAGGTCCAACGGGAAAAAGAGGAAGCGGCAAAGAAGCTTGCGGCGGGAACCGAGCCGCTTGCGGGGGAATCCGGGCAGGCCGAAGCGCCCGACGGTGATATGCTCGAATACGATCCCGAGCAGCCCTCGTTCTCGTCACTGGTTGGCAGCCTGGCCACGCAGGCCATGTTTGCCCTCGGCCTCATCGCCGATCAGGAGTCGGGCCAGGTCATGGTCAATCTCGATGCCGCGCGCTACACCCTCGATCTGCTCGCCGTCCTCATCGAGAAGACCCAGGGCAATCTGAGCGGCGACGAGGCGAAGATGCTCATCCAGACCACCGGCGAACTGGAACAGGCCTTCGCCGTGCGCGTGCAGCAGTTTCAGGAACAGGCCATGCGCCAGGGGGGAGCGGGCGACCTCCCTCCCCTTCTATAGCCCGAGCCTCCACCCTTCCCGGTTGACTCGCGCCGCGGCCAGTCAGTAGACTTCCGTGGCGGATATGACGAAACGCCTGTAACGCAAGAGGCCCGACCGATCACAGTGACGGGTGAACCACAGGCAGTTGGCGCGGGCTGGCATTTCATTGGTAGCCCCTCCCCGCCCCGAGAAATCTCATGGAGAATGGAATGCTGCGATCTTTCTTAGTCCTGACGTGTGCCTGCTGTATCGTCGCCGGCACACACCCGGCCCCGGCGCAGGAGGCCCCGCCCGCGGTCGTGGAGGAAGCGGCGAGCGCCCCCGCGCTCGATACCGCCCCCGCACCGCCCGCCACCACACCGGGGGACCTCCTCCCCACGCCCCCCAACGAGCTCACCCTGCGCTACGGCGGCGAGCTGGGCAGCGACATCAACCTCCAGGACGAGATCAACATCAACCTGATCGATCTCGACGCCCTCCGGGTCCGGCTCAGCGAGAGCGTGGCCGATCAGCAGTTTAACCTCTCCCTTCAGGAATGCATCCTGATCGCCCTCGACGACAACATGGACATCCAGATCACCGGATTCGAGCCCCTCAAGTCCGAAGAGGCGATCTACTCCGCCAGGGGCGAATTCGATCCCGTTCTGCAGGGTTCCGCCTTTTACAGCCGCGCGAACCAGTCCCAGTCCCAGCAGGTCGTGGCCTTCGGCGGTATCAACAGCGTTCAGTCCTACGACACGGTCACCAACGCCGCCCTCCTCGGCAAGCTTCACCTCGGCACCCAGTACAATCTTACCTGGGGCATGGAGAAATCCGAATCCACCTTCAGTAACTTCGTCGAAGAATACAGCGGCACCCTGACCATGCAGCTCACCCAGCCCATCCTCCGCGGATTCGGCACCAAGTACAACAAGGTCCGGATCAACCTGGCGAAGAACTCCAAGATCGCCACGGAAGCCCAGTTGCGCCTCACCGTGCTCACTACCGTCGCCGAGGTCATCAAGGGCTACTGGGATCTCGTGGGCGCCATGGAAAACCTCAAGGTGCAGTCCGAGGCGCTCGACAACGCCGAACGCCTCCTCAAGGTAAACGAGACGCGCCGGGAAATCGGCACGGCGGCGGATATCGAAGTGCTCCAGGCCAAGGCCGGCGTGGCCACCCGCCAGAGCCAGTACATCACCGCCCGCCAGCGCATCGCCGACGCCAGCAACCTGCTGAAAAACCTGCTGAACCTCCGCGACGGCGATCGCTTCTCCAAGGCGCTTATCGTGCCCATCGACCGCCCCAATCCCCGCGACCCGGCTGAATTCGACGCCAACGTCTATGAGGAGCGCGTCGTGGCCAGTATGGACGAGGCCCTCGCGAAGCGCCCAGAAATGACGATCCGCCAAATGGAAATCGACAACTCGGCCCTCGAAGAATATCGCGCCCGCAAGGAAATGATGCCCCAACTCGACCTGGTCTATCAGTACACCTCGGGCGGTCGTGACCACAAACTGAGCGAGACGCTGAGCGGAATCAGAGACCGCCAGGACTACGCCTACTCCTACGGCATTCAGGCGTCCATTCCCATCCTTAATCGCGCGGCCCGCGGCAATTACCAGCGCGCCCGGCTGGCGCGGCGCCAGGCCGAAGTTACCCTGGAGCAGGCGCGGCAACAGTTGATGCTCAACGTCAATCTCGCCGCCTCCCGCGTAGCATCCAACGCCATCCTCGTGCAGAGCAATCAGCAGGCCACTCGCCTTCAAATCGCCAACGTGGCCGCCGAAGAAAAGCGGCTCCAGCTTGGCGTGACCACGAGCTGGCAGGTGCTCCAGATCCAGCAAGACCTCACCACGGCCCAGGTGCAGGAACTGATCTCCAATATCGAATATGAAAAGTCCCTCGTGGAGTTGCAACTGGCCGAAGGCACCATCCTCGACAACCTCGGTATCGAGCTGCCCGTACCCGAAGCCGAAGACGCGCCGGTGACCTACATGGAAAGCGTGCGCCCGCGCTGGGAATAGTAGAACCGCGCACATCGCACTTCCGCACCCCAGTGGATCCTGCAAGGCCAGGGGTTCCCGTGATTTCTTCGCCCCAGGCCCCATAAGACCCATAAGACCCATAAACGCTACCCCCGAAAGCGAAACATGACCCAGAAATTCTCTATCGCACTCCTCGAAGGTGACGGCATCGGCCCGGAACTCTCCGTCGAAGCCGTCAAGGTAATCGAAGCCGTCGAGCGCATCAGCGACGTTAAGTTCGATATTCTCCGCGCTGATTTTGGCGGCGCCGCCTACTTCAAGCATGGTACGGCCTTCCCCGATGAAGCCAAGGCCGTGTGCGACAAGGCGGACGCCATCCTCAAGGGACCCATCGGCCTCAGCTTCGAGGAGTCGAAAAAGATCCCGGTGGACGAGCAGCCCGAGCGTGGCGCCCTCCTGCCCCTGCGCCGCCGCTACAACACCTTCGCCAATTTCCGTCCGGTTTACCTGCCGCCGGAACTGGCCCATTTCTCCCCCCTGAAGCCCCATGTGGTCCAGGGCGGCATCGACCTGATGATGATCCGCGAACTCGTGGGCGGCCTCTACTTCGGCAAGAAAGAAGGCGGCGTGAATGCCGAGGGCAAGCGCTTCGTTGATGAGCACCTGGAATATGACGAGGACCAGATTGCAGCCATCATGCACGTGGCCTTCAAAGAAGCCATGGGCCGCAAGAAGGTCCTGCACAACGTGCATAAGAGCAACGTGCTGAAATCCAGCGTGCTGTGGAACGACGTGCTGGCGGAGATCGCGCCGGAATACCCCGAGGTCGAAGTGAAGCACATCATCGTGGACGCCGCCGCGACGGCCCTCGTGATCAATCCGCGCCAGTTTGACGTG
Source organism: Candidatus Hydrogenedentota bacterium (assembly GCA_016791475.1). NCBI lineage: Bacteria > Pseudomonadati > Candidatus Hydrogenedentota > Candidatus Hydrogenedentota bacterium. The sequence continues at coordinate 720 of JAEUWI010000096.1, read as the reverse complement.
ATGGTCATGGAGAACATGTTCGGCGACATCCTCAGCGATCTCGGCGGCGGCATCCTCGGCTCGCTGGGCCTCATGCCCTCCGCGTGCGTCGGTCCGGACAAAGCCTACTACGAACCCAGCCACGGCTCCGCGCCCGACATCGCCGGTCAGGGCATCGCCAACCCCTACAGCATGATCGGGTCCGTCGCGCTGATGCTCGACAAAAGCTTCGGCCTCAAGACCCAGGCCCGCCTCGTGTGGGACGCCATGCGCAGCGTATTCGGCGCGGGCATTACCACGGCGGATCTGCGCGATCCGGAAGGCAAGCTGACGATCATGAAGACCAGCGAATTCGGCGATAAGGTTGTGGCCGCGCTGAAGGGGTAGGGACGAGACACACCGGCTGAAGAATTTTTGGCCGCGAAAGAACTCAGAGAGCGCAAAGAGGAATTTCTTCTTTGCGCTCTTTGCACTATCATCCGTCACAACGAGTTTACACCTTCGATGGCATTATAGGCGCATACCGCAACGTGCTTACCGAAGTAGAATTCGTGATGCGTGGCTTCCGTGATAGATCTTCCCACAGATCTACACAGATCCGCACAGATGAGAGAAGAAGAGAAGAACGCAGGCCTCAATCAGCAAGGTGAGGGGTTTGATTGTTTTAGGGTGCAGTTTTAATACTACCGCTCAAGCGGCGTGCTGTAGGGCCAAGTATTCTTTCCAAAAGAGGTCCCATCG
>JAEUWI010000095.1 GCA_016791475.1 Candidatus Hydrogenedentota bacterium | reverse complement strand
CCGGCGCGAGAATGGCCGCGCCGTTGACGTCGTCAAGGCGGTACACCTTGGCGTCGGGACCTATGCCCAGTTGGAGTTCCTCCACCCCGGTCAGAAGGATGTCTCCGGCGCGAACGTGACCCGAGACGGACTTGTAGTCGAAGAAAACCGAACGGCGATTGCCCTCCGGGCTGAGGCCCGCGATGCCGTAGTAGCGCGCAAATACGTTGTCGACCGTGGGCGGGTCCGGGACCGGGGTGTCCGGCCAGCTTGGGCGGGTACCCACCTGGACCTCGCCATTGTCCACGACGCCAGCCCCGCTGAAGACGGTGGTGTCGTCGGGAATGACCAGGATCAGGCGATCCCTGCCGGTGTCTTCCCAGACAGCCGGAAGCCAGCCGCCCGTGCCGAAGAAGGAATTGGCAAGGAGGGCTGAGGTCGGCCCGGTCTCGTCGATGTGCCACACAAAGATGTCGTCCCCGCCGCCGCCGTAGATGCGGCTGTCGCGGAGGTTGCCACCAATAACGATCATGTCGTCGCCATCTTCCGGGTCCAGCGTGTCGGTACGCCCGTCCGCGCCGTTGCCCAAATCGATAGCCGCCTGCTCCATATTATTGACAAAGACCAGATCGTTGCCCGGCCCCGTGTGCAGGGTCGCCGCCCGCACCGCGGGATCCATTACCGCGCGGATGATATCGTCACCGGCGATGACCAGGTCGTTGTCCCGCTCGTTGCCATCGAGGTCGGAGCCCGTCCGCGCATCGGAAGACGCGTAGGTGGCGAATCGCAGCACGTCTGGCCCGTCGCCCATGCGGAACTCGCCGGAACGCATGGTGCCGCCCGGACCGGTATCGGCGATGTCGACCCCGGAGGAACCCTGGTACGAGCCGATGGCCCCGATCAGGTTTGTCGCCGCGGGATCGGCGCCTTCAAGCCGCCAGCCATAGGGATTCATATCTTCGTCGACCAGCAGCACAATCTCAGCCACGTTTTGAACAAAGTTTCGGTGAAGGCTCAGCAGCGCGATATTGCTCGTAATCGGGTCGATAAAGTCCCAATTCCCCGGAGGCAAAATGGGCGAAGGCACACCAAGTACGTCGTGCCCGTCGAAATAGTCATCGTCATAGAATCCTGGTGGCGGCAATTCATTGGGCGTGGGGGACCAACTTCCGTCCCACGAGTACTGGTTCGACTCGCCAAGTTCACCTTCACCCTCGCCTTCACCTTCACCTTCACCTTCACCTTCACCCTCGCCTTCACCCTCGCCTTCACCCTCGCCTTCACCCTCGCCTTCACCCTCGCCTTCGCCTTCACCCTCGCCTTCGCCTTCGCCTTCACCCTCGCCTTCGCCTTCACCCTCGCCCGGGGCGTCGGATACCAGGGGATCCGTTCCGGCATTAACTTCGTCGATAGTCACAACGCCATCCTCGTCGGGATCGCCGGTGGGCTCGGCGCAGGCAAGCTCGATGTTCTGGAAAGGCAGGTACACCAGGGCGGGTTGCGCTTCGACATCGACGGAGTGAAATGGCTTCTGGCCCTGGCGCTCAAGCTGGCCCAATTGCGTGCAGAAGACCTCAGCACCGAGCGGATTGTTTCCCAATTTAACGCGAAGATTTCTCGAACGGTCGGTGCGTTCCAGCAGCGGAGTCAGGTCGCTCACCCCGGTGCTCTGAAGGTATAAGTTGCCCCCGGATACCAATTCCGGGATCTGGGTCAGGTCCGAAACGGGCGTGCGGTCCAGCGTGAGCGTTTGCAATTCTTCAAAATGGGTTATGGGTGCCAGGTTTTCGATGTTCAGGTCGCTGGCATTCAAATTCACGAGGTGCTTTAACGACGCCAGGGGAGTAAGGTCGCGGAGCGGATTCTGGTCAATTCGGGGATATTGCAAATCGTCCAGCGCCGCGACGGCCCCAAGGTCTCCGATTTGGTTGTCAGCGATGTAGAGGTATTCAAGGCGGGGATAGGAGGCTACTTTGGTGATATCAGTAATGGCATTGCCCGACACGTTCAGGTAGCGAAGCCAGGGGAAGGGGGGCAGCGTGTCGATCTGTGCGAGACCGCTTTCGGAGATCTCGAGATACTCCAACAATGGAAAGGCCGCGAAGGCCTGAAGGTCGGATATGGCGTTCGCGCCGATGAGCAGCATTTCCAAGTTGGTGAGTTGGGTCAGGGGACCCAGGGACTCCAGGCCGAGGCCGTACACTTGGAGATTCCGCAAGCCGGTCAGCGCCGTCAGAGGATCGAGCGTGGAAATCGGATTCTGGGAGATAGCGAGTGCTATCAGTCCATTCATATCCTGGAGCGGCGAGAGATCTGCAATCTGGTTGTCGGCAATATGTAAGTGCTCCAAGCTGCTCAACATGGCGAGTGGGCTGAGGTCTTGGATGTCGTTGTAGGAGGCGAAGAGGAAAAACAGGTTTTCGAGACCCGCCAGGGGAGCCAGGTCCGTAATGGTATTCAATGGAATGGACAGGATCTCCAATTGGTGAAGCTCGGCGAGGGGGGTCAGATCGACGATTCTATTGCTCGCGAGTTGGAGCGAATACAGATTGACCTGTCCGGTCAGAGGAGAAAGGTCGCTGATGCGATTGTAACCTGCGTTGAGCGAATAGAGGGCATTTAATGAGCTCAAGGGGGCAAGCGACTCAAGCTGGTTATAGTCCACATCAAGATATCGCAAGCTGGAAAGTGTCGCGAGGCTCGAGATGTCGGAAATCTGATTGCGACCGAGGTCAAGCGAGTAAAGGGATTGCGCTCCGGCGAGGCCCGTAATGTCGGCGATTCGATTATCCCTCAGAGCCACGTCGTAGAGATTGGGGAAACGAGTCAGGTCAGGTAGGTACGTAAGGCAGTTGCCAGACAATGAAAGCGACCGGAGGGCGGTGCTTGCCGCGAGTGTGGAGAGGTCGTGGAGGCCGCAATTGCTCAGGCCTAGCCAATCCAGGTTTGCTCCCGCCGGAATTGCGGACAGGTCTCGAAGGGGATTGCCCGAAAGGTCCAAGTCATCAAGTTCATTGAGACTTGAAACTGCAGAAATGTCTTCGAGGTTGTTGTCCGCCACATTGAGGTAGGACAGGCCCGTGAGAGGCGTCACCCACGAAAGGTCGGTCATCCTGTTGTTCGCGGCTTTCAGGTATCTCAAACGATTCATTGCGGACAAGGGAGTGAAGTCGCTGACATCCGTCCGCGATACGTCGAGTTCCGAAAGCTGTGACCATGCCGCTATCGGACTCAGATCCGTAATAGGATTTCGGGCGATATCCAGCGTGTGGAGGTTGGGGCAGAGCGTCGCCAAGGTGCCGAGCTCGCTCAGGTGATTGCCGCTCAAGTAGGCGTAGTAGATCGCCGGGATCGCGGGAAGACCGTCCAGATTGGACAGTTCGTTATCTTGCAGATAGAGATCTCGCAATCCCGGGGCGTTGGGAAAGCCCTGAAGGTTCGTGATCGCATTCTGGTTCAGGTTCAAGTCGTACAGCGCAACCAATCCAGACAGCGGCACCAGACTTTCGATTCGATTTGAAGATAGGGAGAGGAAACGCAGTGGGCTCAATTCCGCAATGGGGGACAGATCGCTGATCCTGTTACTGCTTGCGTACAGATTTTCCAACTTCGTTGCGCCCGCGATGGGACTCAAATCGGATACCCGATTGGAAGATATCCAGAGTGATGTCAACTCGGTGAGTCCGGTTAGGGGCGCAAGGTCCGTAATTCTGTTGTCGGAAGCGTAGAGAGATGTCAGCGACGTCAGGCCCGCGATTTCATCCAGCGAGGCTATCCGATTATTTGCCACGTCCAGCGATCTCAGGGCGGTCAGGTCCTGCACTCCCTCCAGACTTGCAATGCGATTTCCACTCAGGTGTAGATACACCAGTCCGCTCAGCTCAGCGAGGGGTGTGAGTTCGACCACGCGATTGTACGTGAGGTTCAGCGCGATCAAGCGCTCGGCACCGGCAAGAGGCGTGAGATCCGAGACGAAATTGCTGTACAGAATCAATTCTTCGAGCTGGGTCCAACCCGCCGCCGCATCGATGTCAGCGATCAGGTTGTCCATCAGATCCACATACGCCAGCGCACTCCACCCGGACAGCGGGCCGATATCTTCGATCAAGTTGCCGTAGAGGTCGAGATAGTAAACATGCTCGAGATCCGCCAGCGGTGACAGATCGTAAATCTGGTTTCCGCGAAGTTCAAGCGACTGAAGGCTCTCCAGATGCTCGAGGCCGGTGAGATCGACAATGCGTTTGTAGTTGGCCGTCAGGCTCACGATTCCCGACACATCTCCGACGTAGATCGTTCCGGATTGCTTCCCGATTCTGCTGCGAATCGCGGCTTCCAGATTGTCGTCGGGGAACTCCGCCACTTCGGGCGAGCTGCTGGGGTCCAGGGGATCCGTGCCGTAATTCACCTCGTCGCCATCGGATACCGTGTCGCCGTCCGTGTCGGCGTTGCCCGGGTCCGTTCCATACCGGTAGTCGTTGATATCGGAGAGTCCATCGGCGTCGTAGCTGGCACCGCCGTTCCGGTCCAGCGTGCCGAAATGGACTTGTTCCCACACGTCCGGCATTCCATCGCGGTCGGTGTCGCGAGATTCGCCGGGCACAATCATTTCCAGCGCGCCCATGTCGATGCCGGCGCGTTGCGGTCGCGCCGTTCCGAGCAGATCGATGCCTACCGATGCCCAATCCGCCAGGCCGGTGTCCAGGCAGGGCGATGCGGCACCGAGGCCGAATCCCTGGCGCGCGGGATCGATGAATTGCGGCGCGCTGTTGATGATTCCCTGCATCGCATCGATTGCTTCATGCTCAATACAGGAAGCCAGCATGTTGAAGGGGTAGTCGATGGCTTCGCGCAGATTACTTGCGCCATTGCCGTACACGATGCTGTTGAGCAGCAGGGGAAAGCCCTGGCCGACGTAAAAGCCGCCGCCTTCGGGGGCGCTGTTGCGCGCGATGGTGGTGTTTGTGAGTGAGACGCGGTAGCCGTCGTGGAATATACCGCCGCCCAAGGTGCCCGCGCTGTTGCCGGAAACAACGCAATTGGTGAACTCGGTGGTTTCCACGCCCTCGTAGGCATAGCCCCCGCCCGCATCCGATGCGGTGTTGTTGGTGAGCGTGCACTGGAGGAAGTGGCTCTTGCCGCCAGCCCCGTAGATGCCGCCGCCAACGGCCGCATCGTTGTTGGAGAAATTGCAGCGCTCCAGGGAAAGGGATTCCGCATCCGAATAGAGGCCGCCCCCGGCGAAAGCCGCCGTATTGTCCCAGAAGACAAGGTTGGAGGAAGTTGTGATAGCCGCAGTGCTGTTGTAGAGGCCGCCCCCGTGGAGGTCCGCGGCGTTGCGCTCGAAACGGCAATTGGCGAGGGCCAATCGGGTGCCGTCGTTGTAGAGGCCGCCGCCCCGCTCCCCGCGACCCCTTTGGAGGATGAAGCCATCCAGGGTTGCTTCGCCCTCGCCCGTGACGAAGACGCCGCGCCGCGCGTTGCCGCCAGTGATGTAGGTGCGCTCGTTTACCCAGTTTCGCTGATCCCGCGACGTTTCGGAGCCCCGAAAGCCGCCGAAGAGGTGCACCCCCGCGGGCAGGATGACATGGGTCTCGCCCAGCATCTCGCCGGTGCCGCTCTGGGCCATGCTCGCGGGTCCGGTGTACGATCCCTCCGCCACCCATATTTCGCCACCGCCCGCGTTCACCGCCGCGGCCACGCCCTCCTGGATGGTCCGGAATGCCGTCTGCCAGGTCATGCCGTCGCGCGAGGATGCGGAGAACCGATCTTGATCCACCCGAATCACGACCTCCGCCGACGCCACGGCGGCACAGGCGAGTATCAGCAACCCGCATCCCAGACGATACATGAGCCCCTCCCGGTGAAATTGCCGTCACGATTATCGCCGACGGTACGAGTTAAGAGTCTATCATGAATCTTCGCTAAGCGCCACGGAAAAATGTGTGTATATTATTGACATGGTATAGAAAACCACGAGGGCGGAGATGGAATCACTTTTCCATTGTCAGCGCTCCCGCGATGCGGTTATAGTAAAGGCCTTAATGTCAACGGGCAACTCGTTCTACGCGACGGGGGAGAATTACCATGGGCGAAATCACCTGGGATCGTATGATAGTGGAGCTCCGTGCCTGGTGGCATGGTCGGCCCGTGACGGCGAAAGGGGACGGGCGCGTTCAAGCAGCGGTCCGGCCGTTCGGCTTGGCGCTTGGCGTGGCGGGGCTTCTGGCGGCGGCGGGTGCCACGGCGCTGGCCACGGGCATCTGGGAGCTGGACTCGCGGATGGCACGCAATGCGTCGCTCCAGGCGGGGTGCCAGAACAATCTGAAACAGATGGGGCTGGCGCTCAAGATGTACGCCTACGAGAGCCAGGGCGAATTGTGGCCGTCCATGCCCGCCGTGGCGGGGCGATTGATGTTCCAGCCCGATCAGATTCGCCCCGAGTACTTGACCGACGACGAAGTCCTCGTCTGTCCCGCGCCGGTGCGCGAATTGCCCGAAGAGCTTATAGACGACGTGTTCTATGTGTATACCGGCTACGTCCTCACGTCGGATGAAGACGTGCTCGCCTTTGCGGAGGGCTATGAGGCGCGCCTGGCGGATGGGGGTGACTTCTCGACGGATCTGGAAGTGAACGGAGAGACCATTCACCGGCTGCGAGAAGGCGTTGAGCGCTTTTACATTACCGACATCAACAATCCCGCCGCCAGTGCGATAGTTCAGTCGCAGATCCCGGTCATGTGGGATTGGCCGGACAACCACCAGCAGGGTTGGGGGGCGAATGTGCTGTACATGGACGGCCATGCCGAGTGGCAGGCTTATCCCGGCGAATTCCCCATGACGGAGGTGGCCATGACCACGCTGGCCAATCTCGCGGGCTACACGCCGCCGAACGCCTGGAACAACAATCCAGATACATCGGGACTCAGTGCTTACGCGGCGGCCTGTTCCAGCAAATTCCGAAACCTCGGCCTCACATTGAAGATGTACGCCAACGAAAGCCAGGGGGAAAAGTGGCCGAAGTTGAGCACCGAATCGGGCAAACTCCTTTTCGATGTTGAGGACGTATTTCCCGAGTACGCCAACAACCGGGAGTTACTCGTGTGCGCCGGGCGGGCCGATGCGCCGCCGCTGCCGATTTTCGGCGATAATCACTTTGCTTACTGGGGCTACCTGCTGGCCAATGATTCCGATGTACTTGCCTTTGCGGGGGCCTATGCGACGCATTTGTCGGGGGGCGGAACGTTTGAGGACGACTTGCCGGTGCCATCGTCCTATGGGACGACGATTCTTCGGCTTCGTGAGGGTATTGAACGCTTTGTAATAACGGATATCAACAATCCAGCGAGCGTCGGAATCGCCCAGAGCAGAATGCCGGTGATGATCGAGTGGCCCGAGAACCACGAAGGTCAATTGGGCGGCAACGTGCTCTATATGGATGGTCACGTCGAGTGGCAGCCCTACCCCGGTGAGTTTCCCATGACCGAGGCGACCATCAACGCCTTGCGCGGCATCGCGCAGCCCGCTCCGCCCAATCCACACCGCCCTCCCGATACCTTCTATCTGGCGGAGAACGACCCCTACGATTTTCTCGTGGCTTGCCGGGGGAATTTCACGAATTTGTACCGGATAAATCGTATGTTCTCGTACGAGAGCGCGGGGGACGTATACCCGGTGCTCTCCTCGGAGTCGGGAAAGCTGATGTACGACGAAACGACGGTCTATCCCGAGTATTTGTCGAATCGGGAAACGCTGGTTTGTCCCGGGCCGGCTTTTGCAACGTCGGATTCCCTCGTGAACGATCAGCACTATGCCTATCTCGGCTACATGCTGATGAACGACAGCGACGCGCAGCAGTTTGCCGTGGCCTACGCCGCAAGGCTGGCGGGCGGCGGCGATTTCACCACCGATCTGCCCGTGACATCGAGCTATGGGTCCGCATTGATCCGGCTAAAATCCGGCGTCACCGCGAATCTCACCTGGCCGCCAGACACGCCCCTGGAGGAAATCCCCCTGGCACAGGACGTCCCCGTATTCATTGAATGGCCGGGAAATCACGAGGGTCAAGCGGGTGGCCATGTGGGCTATCTGGACGGCCATGTGGAATGGCACGACTATCCCGGCGAGTTTCCCATGAGCGAGGCGACGATATCGACCCTGGGCGCGCTGGCGGGCTGGAGCCCGGCGACGGCGTGGGAATCACGATCCTTCACGGACGAGAATGACCCCTTCCAGCAGGCGCTCTGCGGGCGAAACCTGAAGACGGCGTGGATCGCGTTCAAGACCTACGCCAACCTGTCCGAGGGCATGCATTTCCCGAAGCTGAACGCGGAAGAAGGGGTACTCACGTACGACGATCCGCGTTTCGTCCAGTTTCACCTTTTCGACCTGCGGCGCATGAACTGCCCCGGCTCGCCCCAGGCCTACCGCCAGCCCGTGGCGGACGATCACAGCTACGTCTATCCGGGCTATTTTGTGCCCACCCAGGAGTTGCTTGAGGCCTTTGCCGCGGCGTATAGAGAGGCCATTGCGGGCGGCAATGACTTTAGCGAAAACCTGGAACATGGCGATGTCACCATCCGGCGCATCCAAGAGGGTGCCGAACGCTTTCCCGTGACAGATTCTGATCCATCGACAGTGAGCTACTTCGGTCAACACGAGATCCCGCTGCTCATCGAATGGCCGGACAACCACGGAAACCTTCGCGGCGGCAACGTGCTCTACATGGACGGCCACGTGGAGTGGCTGGAGTATCCGAGCGAATTTCCCATGACCGAAGAGGCCATGGCGATCCTCACGGATCTCGCCGGGCGCGGACCCATCCGCGATGTGGTCCCGCCTCCGGGCCAAAGTCGCCTTGACCGTCTCCTTGGTCTGGGGGGTGGGTGAACGGACAGGCGGGGCGGGGAAGTAATGGACGAGAAAATGGTTAAACGGGCGGGGCCGATCGGCATGATCGGCCCCGTCCGCTGTATTTGAAGACTCAACGCATTCGCGCGTTGCCCACGAGCAGCGCGAGCATCGCCAGGCCAAGCAGGAACAGATCGCCCGGTTTCGGCAAGCCGGGCTTGCCCGCGGGGCATCCCGTGGGTTCCGGCGCTTCACCCAGTTCGGCGCGGCTGAGGAGGCCGTCCTGATTGGCGTCCATGTCGTCAAACTGATCGCGGGAGAGGCCGGGTAACTGGGCGCGGGCCTCGCTGAAGCTCAGGCGTCCGTCGCTGTTGGCATCGGCGCTGGAGAAGGCCGCGAGCAGGCTTTCTTCCGCGTTGGGGATTTCACCTTCACCCTCACCCTCACCCTCACCCTCACCCTCACCTTCACCCTCACCCTCACCCTCGCCTTCACCCTCGCCTTCACCCTCGCCTTCACCCTCGCCTTCACCCTCGCCTTCACCCTCGCCTTCGCCCTCACCTTCGCCCTCGCCTTCGCCCTCGCCTTCGCCGCCTGGTCCAACGATGATATATTCACGGCGAACTTCCGCGGAGCTACCCGAGGCCGTGGTGATACTGAGTGAGACCGTATACATTCCGACACGATCATAGACGTGCGTTGGGTTGGGCTGATTGCTGAAGGTGTTGTCGCCGAAATTCCAGAACCAGCTCAGAATGGTCTCGCCACTGGTTTCTGAAGTATCCGTGAAATTGACGGTCAAGGGTGCACTTCCCGAGGACGGGAAGGCCATAAAGTCGGCATCCACGATGATCTCGCCCTCACCTTCGCCCTCACCTTCGCCCTCGCCCTCGCCTTCGCCCTCACCTTCGCCCTCGCCTTCGCCCTCACCCTCGCCTTCGCCTTCGCCTTCACCTTCACCTTCACCTTCACCCTCGCCCTCGCCCTCGCCCTCGCCCTCGCCCTCGCCCTCGCCCTCGCCCTCGCCTTCGCCTTCGCCTTCGCCACCGAAAGGCAGAGTATCCGGGATTACATGTACATCCGTGGTGAATCGGAAGGGGGCGAGATCCAGTTCTGCGAAGGGCGAGCCCGCCGGGAAGTACTCACCATTCGGGAATTCCAGCTCAACGAAAAAGGCGCGCCAGCCTCCTGCGGGTTCGGTTACGTTGGCTGTGTAGTTTCCACCGCCGAGGTGGGGGAGTACCCGGCTGGTGTAGGTCGCGTCGATGAAATTGCGCGCCGTGGGGTTGGTGGCCTGCCAGAGCACCACGCGGGTCGGCGCGGTGTCGGTGTGGATGGCGAGGGTGCCCGGCGCGGTTTTTTCCCAGGTGAATTTCGGGCGGTTGGTGTTGAACAGGTAGGAGCCATAGTACGCGGTGAGGTCGGTGAAGGCCTCATCGTTCAGGCTGTGGGTGGTGTTGGGCACATAGCGCAGGTATTTCTGGCCGGGCAGTTCGTCGAAGTAAAACTGGGACGAATCCGGCAGGAAAAATTCATCGCCCGAGGCGTTGACGATGAACTTGGGCATGACGTAGCGTTCACGGTAGCTGTAGGGGTCCACAATATCGAGCAGGTCCTGGAAATCAGGGCCTTCAAACCAGTTGAAGAGGCCCATGTCCACATAGCTGCCCACGGCCTCGGCCCAGTCGCCATAGGCGGCGTGGTGATGCTGGAAACTGGGCACGATATTGAGCAGATCGATGACGTGGGGAGCCAGAGCCCGGACCCGGGGGTCAGCCGCCGCCACGGTCCAGGTGGTCCAGCCGCGCTTGGAGGCGCCCGCCACCATGAAGCCCTGCACGCTGGTAAATTCGGCCTGAAGGGTGTCCATGGCGCGCATGACGGCCTTGGTCATGGGGAGGCGGGGGAGCCAGAGGGGATCTTTCGTCTGCCGGAATTTCTCCCAGGCGTAGGCGATCATTTCGTCCTCCTCGCGTCCGCTCTCCAGATATCGGGGGTCGGTTTCATCGGGGAAGCGCAGGTACTGGTTCGGAATCATTTTGACCTCGGCCACGATCGAGAGGGTGCTGGCGGCCAGAGCGCCCCACTTGGGGTCGATTTCCGATGGCGCCGCGCCGCCATTGTCGCCGCCGCCGATCCACATCAGGGCGTCGTCGTGGAGGTGCTCGTCGGGCACGGCAACGAGGAGCCAGTGCTGCCAGAGGGTGCGGTCAACCTCGCTGGGGCTTCGCCAGTTCTGGGAGTTCATGGTATAGACGTAGGAGGTGTAGCCCTCGCGGTCGACTTTGCTCAGCAGTTCGTATTCGTACGCGGGGTCGGGTGTGTTTACGTAGGTGTCCAGCGGTGTGGGATTGGCGATTTCGGGTCGGATGTTGGCGTCTTTGAAGGGCAGGATGTCGGGAACAACCTTGACCTCGGTTGTGAACTGGAAGGGGTATGTCAGGCCGCTGTCGAACTCCAGCTCCACGAAGAAAGCGGTCCAGCCGCGGGCGGGCTCGGGGACACTGGCGACATAGACTCCGGGGCTCGTTTCCTGGAGCGTGGTGCTGGTCCAGGCATCGCCGATGGTTTCCTGGCGAAAATCCCGCGCGTCGGGGTTGCTGGCCTTCCACAGGAGGACGCGGGTGGGGGCGGTCTGTGTTTCCACGCGGAGGGAACCGTTCTCCTCGATGGACCAGGTGAACTCGGGCCGGGGAATATTGTTCAGATAGGCGCCGAAGTACGTGGTCAGGTCCTGCAGTGCGTCGGGGGTATCCAGACCGTGATCGGAATTGGGCACATAGCGCAGGTGCTTTTCGCCCTGAAGATCACCGAAATAGAACTGGGACGAGTCCGGCAGGAAGAACTGGTCGCCCGCCGAATTGATGATGAACTTGGGCATGGTGAGGCGGTCGAGATAACTGTAGGGGTCTTCGATGGCAAGCATGGCTCGAAAGGCATCGGTGTGGAGGATATCCATCTGGCCCATGTCGGCATAGTCCTGGATGGAAAGGGCCCAGTCGCCGTAGGCGTCATAATGATGTTGCAGGCTCGCTTCGACGTTGAGCACATCGATGACCAGCGGGGCTATGGCCTCCACGCGCGGATCCGCCGCGGCCGTGGTCCAGGTGGTCCAACCGCGCTTGGAGGCTCCCGCCACAAAATAACCCGTCACGTCGAATTCGGCGTCGATGGTGTCCATGGCGCGCACCACGGACTTGGTCATGGGGAGTCGGGCCAGCCAGGTGGCGTCGCCGGTGCTGAAGAACTTGTCCCAGGTGTAGGCGATCATTTCGTCCTCGGTGCGCCCCGCATTCACATAGCGGTAGTCCTTTTCATCCAGAAAGCGGATTCGCTCGTTGGGGACCATCTTGAGCTCGACCACGATGGCCTGGGTGGCCACGGCGATGGCGCCCATCTCCGGATCGACTGTCGTGGGTGCGCCGCCTCCGTTGCTCCCGCCGGAGATGAGCAGCATGGCCTTGTCGTGGGTCCTGACATTCGGAACGGCCACGCGGATCCAGTGCTGCCATACGGGTCTATCCACCTCTTCCGCACTTCGCCAGGTCTGGGAATTCATGGTGTAGATATGGGAGGTGTAGCCCGCGCCCGGCGTGGTGCTCAGGAGTTCATAGCTGTAGGTCGGGTCGGGAGCGGCGATGTAGTCGTCCAGCGGTGCGGCTGCGGTCCGGGGCGTGGCGAAGGCGGCCAGCAGGGCGATGGCGCACGCGAGTGACATCAGGCGCGGGCGTGCGGAGAGTCTGGAGATATCCATGATTCAAATCCTGTCGTTGGTAAGTGTGGGACCGGCGCCGCGGGCCGATCGAGAGAGGTTCACCAAAGAAAGACGCACCTCTCCCACGAGCTAAGTTGAGCTTGCCCCAAATCTGGCGACCCTCTTCCCCGACGGGCGGGGTGCCTGAAATGAAGAGGGGCCTGCCCCGCCATGGTAACATCCGGGCGGGCACACGGACAATCGCGTAAAAGCGAACGCGGTTTGGAAGACCCTTCCTCCGCAACCGAGATCGCGGAGGAGGGGCGGTGAATGCTCACTCGATGGTGGCGCGCCGACTTCCACAGAGTACCAGTATTGCGAGACCGAGCAGGAACAGATCGCCGAGGTACTGCGATGTGGTCTTGCCCGCGGGGCATCCCGTGGGTTCCGGCGCTTCACCCAGTTCGGCGCGGCTGAGGAGGCCGTCCTGATTGGCGTCCATGTCGTCAAACTGATCGCGGGAGAGGCCGGGTAACTGGGCGCGGGCCTCGCTGTAGCTCAGGCGTCCGTCGCTATTGGCATCGGCGCTGGAGAAGGCCGCGAGCAGGGTTTCTTCCGCGTTGGGGATTTCACCTTCACCTTCACCCTCGCCTTCACCCTCGCCTTCACCTTCGCCTTCACCTTCGCCTTCACCCTCGCCCTCGCCTTCACCCTCGCCCTCGCCCTCGCCTTCACCTTCGCCCTCACCCTCACCCTCACCTTCACCTTCACCTTCGCCCTCACCTTCGCCCTCACCCTCACCCTCACCTTCACCCTCACCCTCACCCTCACCCTCACCCTCACCCGAGGACGGACCCACGATAATATAGTGACGTCGTTCTTCGGCATCGCTTCCGTTGGCCGTGGTGATGCTTAGTGAGACGGTGTAGTTACCGACGCTTGTGTAGGTGTGGATCGGATTCTGGAGACTGCTGAAGGTGTTGTCGCCGAAGGACCAGAACCAGGAAAGGGCGGGACTACCGCCGGTATCCGAGGTATCGGTGAATTCCACCGTAAGCGGCACTTCGCCGGAGGTAAAGCTGGCGATGAAATCAGCAACTATTTCACCTTCACCTTCACCCTCGCCTTCGCCTTCGCCTTCCGCAGGATAACAATCGTCATATCCCAGCGAGAATACAGCCACAACCTCCTTGTTGAAGGCGTACTCCTTGCCGGAGGCGACATAGGCATGACGGCCTTTGGGGTCGAGTGCGACCCGGTACGGACGCGCGAGCTCCGTTGGATTGTCAGTACTATCCTTCTCACCGCCCATCTCATCAATTTTTACCAGTGCACCGGTCTCAATATCGCGGGAGTAGGTCGTAATGACGCCCGAGAGGATGGACGTGACAACAGCCGTCCTGCCGTCCGGGGTGACAACAAGATCCGCCGGCCCCGAGCTTCCCAGATAGTGGTGCACAGGCAAGTCGCTCAGCTCTCCGGTCTCGGGGTCCCGATCAAGCACATAGATGTCGTCATCCAGGTAATCGGTAATGTAGGCGTGGAGGCCGTCATCGGGCAGGCGAATTTCCGATATGTGCGACGGCGTGTACTGGCTTCCCGCGGGGGGCGTGGTCCTTGCATCGATGACGTAGTTCTCGGTCGCATCATCCCACGCGAATCGGACCATCGACCAGGCGTCGGCCGCATCGATCCGAATCGTGTAGATGAACCGGTCGTTGGCGGACACGGCTATGGAGACACAGGGATCCAACGGTTCGTCGCCACCCCGGATCAAGTTGCGAACGGTGAGTGCGCCGGTCTCCGCATTACGGTTGTAGACGGTAAAGACCGATTCTTGGCCGTCTTCACTGCCCAGGAATGCAAATCGCCCATCATGGGAAAGAGTGAGTGAGTCCGCCTCGTCATAGATACCGGCGGTTCCGTTGGTGTTTCCGCCGACCCAATTCACGTGGGTGAGGATGCCCGAGTCCGCGTTTCGGCTGAAGATGGACATGATGGACGGGCCGCTCGATGCACCCGATAAATAGTAGACGAAGCGTCCGTCCGGCGAGATGGCGATTTCCTTGGCCCATAGGGAGACACTTGTGCCACTGGCCCAGTTGCTCAGTGTCTGCAGGTGGTTCAGGGCACCCGTTTCATCATTTCGCGCGAATACGTTGATGTTCTTGTCAACAACGGAACCTACATATACGTGTTTCTCATCCGGTGAAACAACCAGGACTCGGGGATATCCCAAAGCCGCTATGTCGGTGTCATCCGCGATGGCCTGGACGAACGAAAGATCGCCAGCATTCGGGCAATTTCCCTCACCCTCACCCTCACCCTCACCCTCACCCTCACCCTCGCCTTCGCCCTCACCTTCGCCCTCACCTTCACCTTCGCCCTCACCTTCACCTTCGCCCTCGCCTTCGCCCTCGCCTTCGCCCTCACCTTCGCCTTCGCCCTCACCTTCGCCCTCACCTTCGCCTTCAGCCGCGGCATCGGTATTGATCAGCCATACCTCGGCGATCTGGCAACCCCGTCCGGTAACGAGATCCCATTGCAGCTCAACCACGCCATCGGCGGTGGCGCTCAGGGGGATATCGTATTCGCGGGGCGGATAGATCTGGGTGCTCACGGCGTCGTGAATCAAGACACCGTCGGCCTTCAGGGTCATGGTGGGGTTAAAACGTCCCGCGTAGGTGGCGCGGACGCGGTACTGGGCGTTGGGGTCGAGATCGGTGTAGCGCATGACCAGCGGCTGGCCGTAGAGGGTGTAGGCCTGGTCCTGCCAGGACAGACGTCCGCCGGCCCGTTGCAGATCATTCAGATCGAGGTTGTGCCAGAAGAATTCGTTGCCCGGCGATTTCACGTGGCCGGGATCCTGCTGCCAACCGAAGGGGTGCACCAGATGGGGCTGACGCTCGGCCGAGCCGAGGTCGTCGTAGAAGCCGCCGGGGCCCGGATCCTCCCAGTTCACGATTTCATCGAGATAGGCCAGCTTCTCGTCTTCCGTGGCCATGGCGGCCACCTGCTCGAATACGTTTTCCAGGAAGGGCCGGTTGTTGGCGGGATGGTCCAGGGTATCCAGGATCGCGCCCCGTTCCGGATTCTTGGCGAGATAGGGGCTGTCCACGCTGGGCTGAAAACCGATCTGTGTCCACAACGTGTCGCACAGCGCCACGATGCGGTTGCGCCGCTCGATCTGATCGGCGGAAAGGGTGTCGGCCTTGTCCAGTTCGGCCCGCGCAGCATTGATGGCGTTTTCGGCGCCCAGCGTCGGTGCAGTGCGCAGCAGGGCCAGGGCGGCGTCTTCGTAGCCCGCCTCATCGACGACTTTTTCGCGCACGAATTTGTCGTAGTAGGCGCGGGTCAAGTTAAGGTTCCAGCGCCAGTTGGCCGCGAGGTCCGGATTGGCCGCTTCCAGTTCCGTCCATTGCGCGAAGGTGTCATCCACGCCCGTATTGGTGAGGGCCGGCTTTGTCCAGTTGTCTTCCAGCGCGAGTATGCCATTCTTCGCCGCGGTGGCGACCTGCGGCGCAAAGAAGAAGCGGCTGTATTCCGTGAGGATGCTTTCCGCCGTGTTGTCCGTGCTCCAGGCGCGCATGCTCCAGATGAACTTGTTCACATCGTCATGGACCCCTTCGGTGTAGGCCAGGAAGCCGATGGTCTGGGGGGCGTTGTAATCGTGGACTGTGATATTGGCCGTGGGCCGGGGGTTGATGGCCTCGCGGCCGAGGGCATGGGCAAAGCTTCGGTCGAAGTCTTTCTGGGGGAACTGGCAGCGGACATTGTGGGTGATGTCGGGATAGTGGCGAATTGGGTAGCGGCTCGGTGTGCGCTGGCGCTCTTCTGCCATGCTGAGCTTGGTCCAGGGGCCGTAGACCACACCGGTGAGCCAGGTGGGCTCTTCCGTGGCCAGGTACTCGAAGAAGGCATCGTTTTCTTCGTGCTCGAAGCCCTGGTTGGAAACCCACAACTCCGCATCGGGGTGATACTGGTGGAGCACCGTCGCCAGTTGCTCGAGGTAGGCCATGACGTCGAGGGGATCGTTGTCACCGGGGTCGCCGCCGGGCACGAAGACGGCATCCAGGCGCGGCAACTGGGCATAGAGGGCTTCGTGGCGCGCGAGTTCACTGGCGGTGCTGCCGGGCAGGGCGCCGATGACGTTGGCCCAGAGCCAGTAGTCGATATCGTAGTCCGCGCAGATCTCGCTGATGTTCACCTGCATTTCATCGGCGCTGGGCGGGAAGTGGGGGCTGGTGTCGTCCGTGAAGGCGTTTTCAATCGCATTGGTGCCGAAAATGACGAGTTCGCGGATATACTGCTCGTAGGTGTCCCGGTCCCAGGCGTCGTAGGAGTTGCCCGTGTTGCCGTAGCTGAGCTGGTGGCCGCGCAGGGCGTAGGTCGGCGAGGAGGTCGTGTCCAAAGGCTCAGCGAGGCCCGCTTTGCCCGTCTCCCATTTCAGGGCGCGCAAGAGGGCCCCGGCGCCATAGAGGGCGCCGCGCGGGCCATTGCCGAGGATCCAGACAATCGTGCGGCCGTTGTTCTCCTCGCAGAATATCGTGTAGCCCTCGGGGCTGATGACCTTGCCGCTCTGGTAGGCTCCGATGGCGATCACGTTGCCCGTGGGCGGCAGCGTGGATGTCGTAGTGAGAGTCAGGCCGGTGCGCTTCTCGATCTCTTCCGAGAGCACCACGGGCGCCTTCGCCTCGGCCTTCGGGCGCGTGCCGCTGTTGATGAGAATGGCCGCGCTGGAAAGATCGATGAGACCGCTCGCCGGGTTGTCGAGATTGGCAACACTGATCAGACGCTCGCGGGTCAGGGTGTGGTCGGTCCCCTCGACCGTGACGGTCAGGGAGACATCATAGGTGCCGCCGCTCGTGAAGGCGTGGACGGGGTTCTGATCCGTGCTCGTGCCGCCGTCGCCAAAGTCCCAGGCCCAGGCGGTGATAGCCGGGCCGCCGGTGCTGGTGCCGTCCGTGAAGGCGGCCTCGAGGTAGCCCGCGCCGAGATTCAGGTTGGCATCAAAACTTACGGTGACTTGCGCCGATGCACCCGCCGCAAAGACCAGCCAGGCGCCGAGCGCCACAATCCATCGCGTCATTGTCTGAACCTCCATGGCCGCACGCAGCCAGCATCATGCTAGCACTTACGGACCAGAAGGGCAATGTGCGGCGCGGAAATTCCGAAATTATTGCCTCCACGGCGTGGGGGGGCTCCACGCCGCCACGCCCAACGCTGCCAGCGCGAGCACAAACAAGTCGCTCCAGACTCTTGCAGTGGACTTTCCAAATGGGCAACCTACCTCGGGGGTCTCCCCGAGCTCTGCGCGGCTCAGCAGACCGTCTTCGTTCGCATCCAGCGTATCAAAAGTCTCCTGAGTGAGTCCGGGAATCTGTGATCTGGCCTCGGAGATGCTGAGTCGACCGTCGTTGTTCAAATCGGCACTGTCGAAGGCTTCCAGCAAGACGTCGGCCGGATCAGTCGGCTCACCTTCACCTTCACCTTCACCTTCACCTTCACCTTCACCTTCACCCTCACCCTCACCCTCACCCTCACCCTCACC
>JAEUWI010000094.1 GCA_016791475.1 Candidatus Hydrogenedentota bacterium | reverse complement strand
ATGCCGCTCCTTCTGAGCTAATACGGCGGAAGTATATACTGTCAACGGCGGTTAGCCTCCCCCATTATCGTCACAAAAATTGACGGTCGAACGGCGGAGCCTGATGAATTCTCACCGGCAAAGCCGGTGGATTAGCTTGGATTTAGATATTCAGCGCAGCCATTCACGAGGCTTCACCTCACCCAATAGGATGAAATGGCGCGCAGCGGCTCCGGCACGCCGTGTGTTCCGCAGAGCGGAACGGCATGCCTTGCCACGGAGGACCGTCGCAACGAGTTCGTTAATGTCGAAAGACGGCGTAGGCCCCGAAGGCGCTGATGACGGACCACACGAACACCGCAGCCGAGGTCCATTTGAACTTATGCGGTGAACGGCAACTCAGCCGGTAGAGACGCGATGCTATAAGGGCGGTCAACGTCCAGCTCACGATGGCCAGGGGTATAGCGTTCACCTGAGTAATCAGCACCGTTGGGAAAAAGGCGGGCAACCCTGGAAAGA
Organism: Candidatus Hydrogenedentota bacterium; assembly: GCA_016791475.1. Taxonomy (NCBI): domain Bacteria; kingdom Pseudomonadati; phylum Candidatus Hydrogenedentota; species Candidatus Hydrogenedentota bacterium. Next base: position 18,007 of record JAEUWI010000094.1, on the reverse strand, counting down.
ACATCAGCCAGAAAAGGCGGTAGTCATTCCAGGCGTAATCCATGGCGAAGTACCACGACTGGGGACCATAGAGCACCGCGAAAATAATCGCCAGCCGGGCGGCTCGGGGATGGGCCCAGGTCCCTGTTGCCGTCTCGGCGGCAACTTCGGGTTCGCTCACGGCACGTTCTTTTCAGGCAGGCGCGCATTAACCTCGGTGCGCCAGGCCTGGAGGCGCGCTTCGAGGTCCTTCACGATCTCGGGGTTCGCCGCCGCGAGATCAGTCGTCTCGCTTAGGTCGTCCTTGATGTTGTAAAGCTCTTTCCGGCCATCCTCGTAGTATTCAATCAGCTTCCAGTCGCCGTGGCGGAAGGCCGACACGGGCGTGGTGTTGAAGTAATAGTGGGGATAGTGCCACTGGAAATCTTTGCGGCCCAACGCGGCCGCCGGATCGCGGAGCAACGGCCCCAGGGAGACGCCGTCGAGCACTTTACCCGGTGCGGGCGCTTTGTCCCCCAGCATCTCCAGGATGGTCGGGTAGAAGTCCATGGAGGTGACCGGGGTGTCACAGACGGCCCCCGCCGGCGTCACGCCGGGCCAGCGCACGATGAGCGGCACACGGATGCCGCCCTCGTAGGCCGAGCCTTTGCCGGAGCGGAGGGGGCTGTTGTTGGCCACCTGCTCGCCGTTGCGCACTTCATCGAAGCCGCCATTGTCGGAGTAGAAGACCACCACGGTGTTGTCTGCGATTCCCAGCGTATCCAGCTTGTCCAGAAGCCGCCCGATGTTTTCGTCGAGGGTCTCCATCATGGCGGCAAAACCCGCGTTCCTGTGGGTCATGCCCTCGCGGATTTTCGCCTTGTACTTGGCCACCAGTTCCGGCTTCCCCTCGATAGGCGTGTGGGGACTGTAGAAGGCCATGTTGAGGTAGAAGGGTTTTCCGCTGGCGTGCATCTGTTCCATGAGCGTCAGGGCCTGATCGGTGAGCTTGTCTTCGAGGTAATCGCCCTCTTTCCCCGGCGGCAGCCCCGGCACATAGCGGAACTCCCGCACGCCGCCGCCGGATACGCGTTCGCCCTTGTAGGGATACCAATAGGTCAGGGGCGCGCCATAAAAGGTGCCGCCGACGTTCACATCGAAGCCTTGAGTCTCGGGGTACTGCTCCGCCGTGCCCAGGTGCCACTTGCCCACGTGGGCGGTCTGGTAGCCCGCGTCATGGAGCACCTCCGCGAGGGTGGTGTGCTCCAGGGCCAGTGCCGTTTCCGTAATCGGTGGCGCCAGCTTCTCATCTCCCGGACCACTCAGGCGACTCACGGCGGCCTCGTGCCAGATCGTGATGTTCAATCGCGCGGGGTGCTGGCCCGTCATGATGGCCGCGCGTGTGGGCGTGCACACGGGGCTGGCGGAGTAGGCCTGGGTAAATCGAACCCCCTGGGTCGCGAGGCGGTCGATGTTCGGGGTTTCATGGAGGTCGCTGCCGTAGCACGCGGGCGCGCTCCACCCCATGTCATCCGCCAGGATGAAGAGGATGTTGGGTTGGCTGGATGCGGCGTGGGAGTTGACCGATATGCTCAGTCCGACGACAACGGCGCACAGGGAAACAAACAGAACTCTCATCGCGGAATTCCCTCTCACGTTGGCTGTGGAATTTATCGCACGATGATAACAGAGAGAAGACAAGGATTCCGAGACCTATCCTGTGGCGGCGAGCTACGAACGCGCTACGGCGCCGGACAACTACGAAGCCGGGGCCTGCGCCACGGCGTTGGGGGCGGTCTCGGCCCCTCCCTGGCGCTGCATGAATTGCTCCAGCATCTGCCGCTTGAGTTCCAGACTCTCGGCGGATTCCTGGGTCGTCACTTCCTTGGAATTGAGGCGCGAAAGGGCGACACCCGAAAGCACGGACAAGACGAGGAGGGTGACGAGGAGGCGCAGCCTGGACTTGGACTTGGGGCCGGGCGAGACCGCGACCCGCGCTTCGTTTCTACGTCGATGTTTGGTACTTTTTCTCACGTTCGTGTGCTCCCTGCTGTTGATTGGATCCCTGAACCACGATGCATGGGGGCCGAAAGGCCCCCGTGCATCGCAAAGGGAAGCGAGAATACGCTCAGCCCCATCCACCCGCGCGGGTGAACAACTGGCTGAAATAGATACTGCCGGAAGTTCCACCGGGGTGGCTCACTTCGGCGCCCGACGGCGAGTAACAGGGATACTTGTTCTTGTACTTCACGTATTCGACATGGCCGTCCATGTAGAGCACGTTGGAGCCGCCGGGGATGTGGTTGAAACTTGCCGTGGAGTTGGCTTCATAGAAGTTGATGTTGTCGGCCCAGGCGTCCCACATGACCGCGATCGAACTCTGTGCGGTTGCCGACGCACCCGCATTGTTGATGTCGGTGATAAAGAAGCGCTCAATACCTTCGCGATTGCGCCGGTAGACCGTGGGCAGGGGTGATCCGTCATCATCCACCAGGTTGCCCGCGCCAAAGCGATAGGGTCCCGTTGCACCGCCGGGAAAGCTGCCCAGATCCACATCCGCCGTGCCCCAGCCCGCGCTGTCCGAGTTGCGCACATAGCAGATGGCGAGATACCACTCGGGCGGACCGCCGGCGTTGGCGATGGTGGGCTGAGCCATGGCCAGGGGCGTGAAGGGAAAGGCGTACATTTCGCCAAGGGCATACCACACATCCTGGACTTGAGAGCCGGTCTTGCAGGCGTAGGCGTTGTAGATGTAGGAAATGGGCCAAGACAGAATCGCGTTCTTGACCGCGCGCCCCTCTTTTGTTGTCGTGTCTATCTTGTCGACGAGCGTTTGCAGATCCCCATCAAGTCCCATGCTGGTCTGGCCGTCGAAGAGTCCGGGCCAGGGCATGCCGGAGAAGTTGGGTACCGCCTGGTTATGGCTGTCGGACGGACAGACGAGAATATTGATATCCGTCCAGTACTCCGGATAGAGCGCCTCGCTGCCGGGGCCCTTGGGTCGTCCCCAGGCTTCGGCATCGGTGCCCATGGCGTTGACGCCCCAGGCCCAGCGGAAGGCGCCGATGGCCCACTGGGTCTTCGCGGGAAATTGTTCGCCCTTCTGCTCTGTGGCGAACATTTTGAAAGTAAGACCCCACTGTTTCAGATTGTTGGCACAACTCGCCCGCCTCGCCGCCTCCCTGGCCCTGGCCAGAGCGGGCAGCAGAATGGCCGCCAAGATACCGATAATCGCAATAACCACAAGCAGCTCCACCAAGGTAAAACCACGGTTCCTGTCCGTCATGAGACGACCTCCTTTTTAGACCTGGATATTCCCTTTGCCAGTGACGCGAAATACGCTTTGAATAGAGACAATTCGCCCGCGCTCTACTCCATTGGGCTTGTGATCCCGACCGCATGAACTGCCCGCCTGCCTGGGCAACAGTATCGACCCTGTCAAGCTAACACAGTGCAGTAGCTTTGTCAACGGGTTTTGAACAGGGGTTCGAGCCTGCACAAAAAGCGTGCAGATATTTCCATTTTAGATCTATCGAGTGCACTTTTCGTCAGTTTTTTGGCGCTTATACTCAGCAATTTTGAGAATGGCGGACCGAATCTGACGCCCCGGAACGAAAACTCGCCACGTGCGGCACGAGTGAAACAGCGGACCAGCGGGAAGCTTGCAACGGGCAGGAAGCTGTGCTAACTTTGATTCACTGAGTCGCCTCTGTCTCACTCTGTCGCCTGTCCGCGTCACAACGGTGCGCATGGGCCGAAAGATTTCCAACCCGGCCGGTGTAATGGGCTACACTTAATGGAAGTCAGCGGTTGGGACCGAGCCCCACCGATCAATACGTAACGGGAGTTTCTTGACGATGGTGAGCTTGAAATGGGGATTTACCCGGCGGTTAACGCCTCTCTCGGGCGAAACAACCTTGGCCTCTCTGTTTCGGACGTGCACGGGACGCGCCTGCGTTCTTGCCGGATACGCGGTCGGTCCGGGGCTACTCCTGGCATCCGCCCCGGCGGGCGCCGTCGAATTTGCACGAGACATACAGCCCATCCTCTCCCGCCACTGCTATGAATGCCATGGCCCGGACACCGCTGCCCGCAAGGCGGACCTGCGTCTGGACACCGAAGAGGGCGCCAAGGCATCGGCGATTACACCGAACGATTCGAAGGCCAGCGAACTTATCCGCCGCGTCACGTCGGACAATCCGGAGGTTCGGATGCCGCCGCCGGATACCAACCGAACGGCCCTGAGCCCGGAGGAGGTATCGTCGCTCCGCGCGTGGATCGACGAGGGCGCCCCCTGGGCACGCCACTGGGCCTTCGAAGTTGTAGAGCGGCCCGAGGCGCCGCGCGTGGAAGCACCCTCCTGGGGCGCCAATGCCATTGACGGGTTCATCTTGAGTACCCTGCTGGAGAACGACCTGACGCCGTCGCCCGAGGCGGAACGGGAAAAGCTGCTGCGGCGCGTGACCTTCGATCTTACTGGACTCCCCCCCACGCCCTCGGAAATAGACGCGTTTCTCGCGGACACTGCGGAGGGAGCCTACGAGCGCGCGGTCGATCGACTGTTTGCCTCGCCACACTACGGCGAGCGCATGGCGATGCACTGGCTGGACGCCGCGCGCTTTGCGGACTCGAACGGATTTCAGGGGGACTTTCCACGGGCGATGTGGCCGTGGCGCGATTGGGCCATCGAATCGTTCAACAAGAATACGCCCTTTGACCGCTTCATCATCGAGCAACTTGCGGGCGATTTGCTGCCCAACGCAACACGGGAACAACGCGCGGCCACGGGCTTCCTGCGCAACGGTCGTTCGGTTACGGAAGGGGGCTCGATCGAAGAAGAGTGGCATGTCGAGAGCATCATCGAGCGCGTGGAGACGGTGGGTACGGTCTTTCTCGGTCTTTCCCTGGGCTGCGCGCGGTGCCACGACCACAAGTACGACCCCTTCAGCCAGCGCGACTTCTACGAATTCTATGCGTTCCTGAACAACACGGCGGAGAAGGGCTATTACCCGGAGCGACCCGGCAATCTGGGACCCATCGTGACCTTCCCGACAGCGGAGCACGAAAAGCGGATTGCTGAGCTGGAAGAAGTTGTCCGCAGTACCCGGGAGCGACATACCGCCACCACGGCGGAAGCGTCTACACCCATGGATACCTGGCTGGCCGGACTGCGCCAGGCGCCCCCGGCCGGGGAAGCGCCGGGCCTGGCCCTCCGGCTGCGGATGGAGGGCGCGGTGTACTCGCCCGTTGGCGGCGCCACGGAGTTTGGCGTCGGCAAGGCAACGGCACTGGATCTCGGGCAGGCCTATCCATTCCCCCGCGCTGCGCCCTTTACCATTTCCGCCTGGGTGCGCCCGGACGGCCCCGGTACTCTCTGGAGCAAGATGGGCGGGCCTCCGGCGTATCGCGGCGTCGAAACCTCGGTGTTGGAAGACGGCCGAGTGACGGTTACCCTTAATCACGTGTCGCAGGAGAACGGTGTCCGGGTGCTGTCCGAGTCCGCGCTGAAGATGGGCGTCTGGTCCCACCTTGCCGTGACCTTCAGCGGCGCGGAGAAGGTGGGGGGCGTCGGCGTTTACGTGAATGGCCAGATCCAGAACCTGACCCCGTTTTACAATGCCCTGGAAGGCGAGATTGACGTGCCGGAGCCGCTGCGCGTCGGCGCGGGTGGGGGCGGTGAGGAATTTCGCGGCGGGATGGCCGATTTCCGGATTTACAGTGTGGAACTGAGTGCCGCGCAGATCGCGGCCGCCATGGGCGCCGCGCTGGCGAGCGCGCCACAGGGGAAGCTCGGCGAGGCCGAACACGCGGCGCTGGTTTCGTTTTACGAGCACCGAAACAGCCTCCTGACCCGCGCCTCGGAGCAGCAGGTCGCAAACGCCGAACGGACCCGCGACGCCTACCTCGAGCTTGAAGTGCCGTCGGTGATGGTGCTGGAGGAACGTCCCGATGAGCGACCGGCCTACCGGCTTATCCGCGGGGCCTACGATGCCCCGGACAAGTCCGAAGTGCTCCAGCGCAAGGTGCCCGACTTTCTCCATCCCTTCCCGGCGGACGCACCAAGCAACCGCCTCGGCCTGGCGCAGTGGATCGTCGATCCCGCGAATCCCCTGACCGCCCGCGTGACGGTCAACCGCATCTGGCAGGATTTCTTCGGCGCGGGCCTGGTTCGTACGCCGGACAACTTCGGCATGCAGGGCGAGGCGCCCACACACCCTGAATTGCTCGACTGGCTGGCCTCGGAATTCGTCGCGACCGGCTGGGACTTGAAGGCGCTGCAGAAACTCATCGTGACAAGCGCGACCTACCGTCAGGACTCCGCCGCGCCCGATGGGTCGCTCGCCAGAGACCCGGACAACCGACTGCTCGCGCGGGCCCCGCGATTCCGTATGCCGGCGGAGCTCATCCGAGACAACGCCCTGGCGGTGAGCGGGCTTTTGGCCCCGGCCATTGGCGGGCCGTCCGTAAAGCCCTACCAGCCCGTGGGCCTGTGGGAGGAGCTTATCCCCGGCGACCGGGGAAGGTATGAGGTGGCAGAGGGCGAGGCGCTTTACCGGCGCAGCCTCTACACGTTCCGGAGGCGGACGGTGCCTCAGCCAACCCTCGCGACTTTTGATGCGCCCACCTTCGACACCTGCCAGGTGAAGCGGGCGCGGACCAACACGCCGCTCCAGGCGCTCGCGCTGCTGAACGATTTGACGTATGTTGAGGCGGCCCGCCACCTGGCCTTGCGTATGCTGGTTGAAGCCGGGCCCGGCGTGGAAGAACGCCTGCGCTACGGATTCAGACTGGCGACGTGCCGCTGGCCGAATGCGCGCGAGGAGCAGGTGCTCCAGCGTGCGATGGGCGGCTATCTCGAAACCTATCAGAACGCGCCGGACGACGCGAAGGCCTTTATCGCCAATGGCAAGTCACCCGTTGCGGAGGATGTGAATCCTATGGAACTTGCAGCCTACATGGGCGTGGCGCGGGTGGTGCTGAGTTTGGACGAGACGATTACTCGGGAGTAGAAAAATTGCGGGAGAACTCCAAGTCGTATGACGCGACTCAAGTCGTGCCACGCGATCCGGCAACGCCGGTTCGTGTGCCCGTTACGAATTGAACTGTGCATGTAATGCAAGACCGGATCAAGCGGCGAGAGTAACGCCGCTGATTATTGTATTTGGAGTAGGAATCAAGTACCCGGCCCTCAAGGCACACGAACCGGCGTTGCCGGATCGCGTGGCACGGCTTGGGGCCAACTTTCCTGCAAATGAGGAACTGTTGCCATGGACCCTCTCGCAGTAGCCCAGTCGATCAACCGGCGTACCTTTCTCCAGCGCTCCAGCTACGGCCTCGGCGCGGTGCTGGGCCTGCTCGGTGGAGGCGCATCCGCCAGCGAAGCCCCGGCCACCGGGACCTCTCCCCACTATCGGCCGAAGGCCAAGCGCGTAATTTACCTGTTTCAGTCCGGCGCGCCGTCGCAGTTTGAGCTTTTGGATTACAAACCCGAGCTTGCGAAGTACCACAAGACTGAATTGCCGGACAGCATTCGCATGGGACAGCGGCTGACCGGCATGAGCGCGGACCAGGCCTCTTTCCCCGTGGCGCAGTCGGCCTTCAACTTTCGCCAACACGGCGCGGGCGGACTGTGGGTCGGTGATCTTCTGCCGCACACCGCGGGGATCGCGGACGACATCTGCATTATCAACAGCATGGTGACCAACGCGATCAACCACGACCCGGCGATCACCTATTGCCAGACTGGATCGCAATTGGGCGGGCGGCCGAGCATGGGCGCGTGGGTCGCCTACGGTCTCGGCTCGGCCAATCAGAATCTGCCGGCGTTCATGGTGATGATCAGCAAGGGCTCGGGACGGCTCATCGACCAGCCGCTCTACGAAAAACTCTGGGGCAACGGCGCACTACCGGGACGCTACCAGGGCGTCCGGATGCGCAACGCCGCGGATCCCGTGCTCTATCTGAGCGATCCGGCCGGCTGCCCGCGTGATGTTGCGCGGGACACGATGGATCACATCCAGGCGCTGAACGCCATCCGACACGAAACGGCCAACGACCCCGAAATCCTGACGCGCATCGAGCAGTTCGAGCTGGCCTTCCGCATGCAGACCGCCGTGCCCGAACTGACCGACATCTCCAACGAGCCAAGACACGTGCTCGACATGTACGGGCCGGAGGTTCACATCCCCGGAAGTTACGCGCGCAATTGTCTGCTGGCGCGGCGCATGGCCGAACGCGATGTGCGCTTCGTCCAGCTCTATCACATGGGCTGGGACCAGCATGACAATCTGCCCAACCACCTGCCCAAGCAGTGCCGGGACACCGATCAGCCCTCCGCCGCGCTCGTAGCCGATTTGAAGCAGCGCGGCCTGCTGGACGATACGCTGGTCATCTGGGGGGGCGAGTTCGGCAGGACAACGTACTGCCAGGGCGTGCTGACCGCGGATAACTACGGACGGGATCATCACCCGCGCTGCTTCAGCGTTTGGCTGGCGGGCGGCGGCATCAAACCGGGCATCACCTGGGGCAAGACCGACGATTTCGGCTACAACGTCGTGGAGAATCCCGTACCCGTGAACGACTTGAACGCCACAATCCTGAAGTGCCTCGGCATTGACCACGAACGACTGACGGTGCAGCAGCAGGGATTGAACGTACGGCTGACGGGGGTCGAAGAGCAGCATCCGGTGGAGGGCATACTGGCCTGATTTCGCCGCCGCTTCGCGCACGTGGGGCACGGTGGGGCACGGCGCAATATCCTGTTCCGCGGAGCGTAACGGTATGCATTGCCACGGAGGACCTTGGCAACGAGTTGTGGGTATTTTCGTGGATACCTTATGGGGCATACTGGTCAGAGCACTTGGAGCATTGCAACCCGTGGAGATCTCATGCGCTCAAACCTGTTCAAGCTTTCATTCATCGCTCTGGTGGCAAACCTCGTCCCGTCGTCCCACGCTTTTTCGGCGGAGGTAGCAGAGCGCGCTGTCGTAAACGTGGGCAATACCGGGGCCTCGGGCATCTGGATATTGGCGAACATCAGCTATGCGGGGATGCGGGCGCAGGCCAGCCGAAGCAAGGGTTGGCGAATAGTGGCCTTCATTTTCGGTTTTCCGGGGACGCTGGTGACCTGGCTTGCTGTGGATGAAGGCAGCGAGCGAGCCTATGGTATTGATCTGCCGAGGCGGCGCAATTGAATGGCGGTTGTATCCGACGCTTCGACGTGTGAGGAGGTTTTGTGAGCGCTGAAGCTGTGGAGTATCCGCGTTTCGATGCGGAAGGAGAGAGGCTCGCCGAACTCTTGTGTTCGACGCTGGCCGCGAGTGACGGCTTCGGGCTTTATTTTGTCTGCTCCGCCAGTGAGGCGGCGCTGGATGAAGTCGAGCGCCGCCTGACTTCCGAGTCCGCGCCCATTTGCCGCACTGTTGGTTACTCGGCCCCGCGGGATCTACTGGAAATCGTGCCGGATCTGCTGGCGATGTCGGAAAAGGGCGTTGAGGTGCCGGCGGTCTGGGTTCGCGTACGGGGCGCGGACGACGAAATCACCGACGCGTGGAAGACCGCGTTGGAAATGTTTGACCGCGAGCGTGAGCGCCTGTCGGGCGAGCTTTCCGTTGCCCTCGTGGTGGCGAGTTCCCCGGAACTGTTCATTTTGGCGTATGACCAGTTTCCCGAACTCTGGGCATCGCGTTCGTCGGCCTTTCTCTTTCTTTCCGGACCTGAAGGTGCGGGCGGTGATCCCGGTTGCGCGCGGTCCGGCCCGGTGAGTGGCCCCTTCACCATAGGCGATCCCGCGGCGGCCGCTCACTACACGAACCTGGCCTGGACCGTGTCCGAGTGCCGCACGGAGAGCGAGGAAATCGCGTTCGGCAGGCTGCTTCTCTTTGCCGCGCGCGCCTGGGAACTTGCGGGCGTTCTCGATCTTGCGGTGCAGGCCGCGGAGGAAGCGGAGCGCATGGCCCGCGAAATCCGGGAGGACGACGTGCTGCGGGCCGAAGCCCTGCACTCCATGGGAAGCATCGCCCTGTACCGGGGGGACTTCGCCGGCGCGCGGGCCGCTTTCGAAACGGCAATTCCCATTCTGGCGGAGGCGGGCGACCTTCTTGGCGAATCGGCCGCGTGCCACCAGCTCGGGTCCATCGATCTTCATGAAGGCCGCCTCGGAGAAGCCCGCGTGTGGCTCGCACGCTCACTGTTGCTGAAGCAGTCCGCAGGCATTCCGAAATCTGAAAACCCGGCCATCCTTCGCCACCGCATCGAGAGCGAGGCGGCGACCCGGCTCCAGCTTGGGTTGCTCGAACTTAGCGAAGCGTGCTTCGCCGAGGCCCATATCCATCTGGGTGAGGCGCTGACGCTTCGGAGGTCGATAGACGACCGGGCGGGCGAGGGTGTCGTGCTGGCTCGGATTGCCGCGGCTGCCTGGGAGCGAGGGCAATGCGAGAATGCGTATCGTCTTATGCTGATGGCGCGTACGCTATTTGAACTTGCGGGCTCTCCCGCAGTGCAATCGGCGCGGGTGCAATTGGATAGCATCAATGAAGCACTGGCGTACACGCCGGAGCGCCTTGAAGCCCTGCGCGCCGATGCACACCGGCACTACGAACTTGACCACTGCGCGGCCATTATCGCCGAGACCCTGGGCGAAGCATAGCGCCCTCACCGTATCCCCTCTTCCGCTATCAGCTCTTCGGCGACTTTGACGACTTCTTTGTCTTCTTCGGTGAGGCGGGTCTTTTTCCAGCTTCCGTTGGCGAACCAGCAGACGGAGACGGTGGCGGCGAAGATGTTGGTGATGGGGAAGGCCCACCAGAGTCCTTCGGCGTGGAGGGCGGTGTGTTTGGAGAGGACGTAGGCCAGGGGGAACTGGAACATCCATTGGGCGACGAGGGCGATGACCATGGCGATGAGCATGTTGCCGGAAGCGCGGAAGGTGGCGACGATACAGAGCTGGACGCCGATGCCGCCCCAGGCGAGGCACATGATGCGAATGAAGCGGGCGCCGTGCTGGATGACTTCGGGATCGGTGGGCACGAAGAAGGCGACGATGAGGGGCGCGGCGACCCAGGCGGCGCACCCCACGAGGGTGAGGACGACGAAGCCGGAAACGGCCCCGAGCCTGCTGATGCGGGCGGCTCTTGGCAGGTTGCCGGCGCCGATGTTTTGCCCGACGAGGGTGGAGACGGCCATGGAGAGGCCCATGGCGGGGATAGTGATGAAATTCAGAACGTTGATGCCGATGCCGTAGGCCGCGATGGTGGTGGTGCCGAAACTGGTGACGAGAAAGGACATGACGATGGCGCCGAGGCCCCGGGTGGACAATTCGACGGAGCCGGGGAAGCCGAGGAGGAAAGCGCGCTTGATGTAGGCGAAGTCGGGCGTGAAGTTGCGAAGGCGCAGGTGGATGCCGTGCTGTCCGCGCAGGAAGATGAGGATGCCGAGTGCGGCGGCGAGGGCCTGGGTGGTGAGGGTGGCCATGGCCGCACCGCGCACGCCCTGGGCGGGGATCGGGCCCCAGCCGAAGATATAGAGGGGATCGAGAAGGAAATTGAGGAGGACGGTGCCGGAGACGATCATGAGGGGCACTCTGGTCTGGCCCACGCCGCGCATGAGTGCCTGGAAGATGTTGTAGAGGAAGACGAAGATGACGCTGATGAAGGAAACGCGCATGAAGCTGAGGGCGTTGTCGTAGACCGCCGGGGTGACGCCGAGGAGGCCCAGGAAGTGGGGCGCGAGGAGGTAGCCGGTGCCGCCGAGGACGATGGAGGTGAAGGTGACCATCATCATGGTCTGGGCGGCGACGTGGTTGACCATTTCGGGGCGTCCCGCGCCCATGTATTGGGCGGAGAGGGTGGCCCCGGCCATGCCCAGGCCCGCGCCGATGGCGATGACGAGGAAGGTGACGGGCGAACTGATCGATACGGCGGCGACGGCATCGGCCCCGAGGCGACCGACCCAGAAAGCATCGGTGAGCTGATAGCCCGACTGGAGCACGTTCCCCGCCATAATGGGGATGGCGAGGCGCAGCAGGGCCGTGCCGATGGGGCCGTTGAGGAAGAGATGTCGGGGTGGCTGGTGCATCTATGGTTGATCCGGCCGACAAGGTGAACTGTGGCCTCGATAGAAAAGAGCCCCAAACGAATGAAGGCTCATGTAACAGGTCGCAGGGACAACAGGGACATCAGAGACGGCAGGTATCTTGCTCTCCCGATGTCCCTGAAGTCCCTGCCGTCCCTGGAACCGAGATAAGTACTTTCTCGTACTCACGAGACATGCGTGCGGGCAAAGTACATTTTGGTTTCGAAACCTCCAGATCACTTCGCCGCGATAAACCGCGCCAGGGTGAGTATGTTCCGCGTGTAGGTGTCGGTGTAGAGCGCGGGGATGCCTTCCGCCATTTTTCCCTGAATGTTGGCCTTTGCGGGTTCGACCCAGGCGCCAACCTCGTTTTGCTCCTTTACGATGGCTGCTGCGGAGTTCGCCAGTTTGTCGGAAGCGGGCGGGGCAACTGCGGGCTGCACAAGTCGCACCGGCGTCCAGGCGTCCGCCGGCATCGCGGCGAGGCGCTGATATTCCGCTTCGATCTGGTCGAGGCCGTTGCTGGTCTTGAAGCCGTAGTGCGTGGGCATGTCGGCGTCACTATAAGTAATCTGGTAGTCCTTCGTGAAGTACAGGGGGGTGTTGGTCTGTAATTCGTAGAAGCGCGCGAGCTGGCCATCGGGCAACACCGAGGCGCGATAGTAGGCCAGAGCCCTTGGGATGGGTTCGAGGTACTTCTTGTCGCCCGTCAGCTCGAAAACGCGCAGCAGAGAGCGCATGACGCCCTGAGATTCACTGCCCGTGATGGCGGGCGGTTCAAACTTGCGGGCCCAGGCGGGGTGCATCTCGGCGTCGTATTGCTGGGCCCAGCCGGGCTGGGGATCGGGCATCTGGGCGAGGATCATGAAATCGCCCCCGCGCTGCGCCGAGGCCGCGGCGGCTTCGTCCCGATAGACTTCGGCACCGAGAAACATCACCTCGATCACGTCGGCCAGGGTGTTGTCGTTGAAGGTGTAGAAATCGCTGTAGGGCACGTTCGGGAAGGTCCTCGACCAGCTCTCGGGGTAGGACGCGGGCTTCACAGGGAATTTCGCGGGATCGGAAGGACCAGCAAAGCGCTGGGGCCAGGCGCCATTGGGGTATTGGGCCTCTGCGAGCTTGCGCAGGGCGTATCGCGCGGCCTCGTGGATGGTCTCGTCTTTGAAGTCGAGGGCGCGATCAACCAACATCAGGCAGCGGAGGGCTTCCTGGGTCACATTGTCGTCGAGGGTCGTTGTATTGCGCGGCTTCGCGTCCGGCGCTCGCGTGGCACTGTCGACCCGATAGGCGTACTTCGCGCGCTCCGCCGGGTCAAACTCGATGCGGTAGTCCCAACCGCCGGAGTCCAGTTGTCCACGTACCAGGCACAGGGCGACCTCCCGCGCGGCTTCCAGGTAGTAGGCATCGCCCGTCATCTCGTGAATCGCCAGATAGGCCAGACCCACGGCCGGCGTTCCGGGCGGCTGGACCCACACCGTCGTGGCGGAGGCCGGCGTCTCGCCCTCCTGCTCCGAGAGATCGGCGGCATAGCACCAGAGGTAGCCCCCTTCTTCGGAAACTTGCGTTCGGAAATAGTCCACGCCTTTGCGAAGGGCTGTGGCGGCCTCTTCGCGGGTGAGTTCGGCGGCCTGGGCGGTGGCGCAGAGGGACAGGAGACTGAGTGCGATGGATTTGAGCATCATGAGGTACTCCAGGGGCTGGCCGCGCAATGCGTTGCGCGGTCGAAACTACAACTACGGGCTATTCAACCAGACGGGCGTCGCTGGATCAAATAACCGGAGTCACGAATGGACATCATGCGGCATGGTGATGCGCACCTTCGGAGGTGCTATCATGAAGCCGGACCTTGCAGTGTGACCGTCACTCACCCTTTCGACTTGTGGAACTTGCCTGTGAAACATGCTATGCCGACCTTGCTCGCTGTACTTATGTTTGCCCTCACGGCCGCGCACGCCGCGCCGCGCCCGAACATCGTGCTTATCGTGGCGGATGACATGGGTTACTCCGATATCGGCTGCTATGGCGGCGAAATCGAGACGCCGAATCTGGACCGCATGGCGGCGGAGGGATTGCGCTTCTCGCAGTTCTACAATGCATCCGTCTGCGGGCCGACGCGGGCTTCATTGAAAACGGGCTTGTATCATCACCAGGTGGGTGTACACACGTGGAACGGCTTGCGCAACGACAAGTGCGTGAACCTGGGCGAGGCACTGCAACTCGCGGGCTACCGCACGATGATGGTGGGCAAGTGGACCGACGACCGCTCGGCGAGCTATGAGGGCTTCGATCGAGCGTTGTGCGCCCTGGCGCAGAAGGGGCCTGGCAACTATTTCAAGAATGTGAACACGGCGGACTTCTTCCTGGACAAGGAGCCCTTCACACCGCCGGAGGAGGGCTTTTACAAGACGGATGCCTACACGGACTACGCCATCCAGTTCATGGAAGAAGCCGCGACCATCGACAAGCCCTTCTTTCTCTACGCGGCCTATCCCGCGCCCCACTGGCCGCTTCATGCGAAAGAGGAGGATATCGCGAAGTATCGCAAGCGCTACCGGGAGATGGGCTGGGACCGGTGTCGTGCGGAACGGGTGAAGCGCCTGGGCGAGCTGGGACTTCTGGGCGACTCCCCCATTCCGCCGCGCGATGCCGCCGTGCCGCCGTGGACCGAGGCGGAGCACCAGGACTGGGAAGCGGAGCGCATGGCGGTCTATGCGGCGCAGATCGACTGCATGGACCAGAACATCGGCCGGCTCCTCGACTGCCTGAAGACGATCGGGCGCGAGGAGAACACGGTCGTGATCTTTCTCTCGGACAACGGCGCGACCGATATTTACCCGAAAGGGACGGCGGACGGCTCTTTTCACCTCGATAAGGACGGCGAGACCTGGCGCACGGACGGCACGCGGACACGTCCCCTGGTGCCCGGGGTAATGCCGGGTCCGGCGGATACCTTCGGCGGCTATGGCCCGGAGTGGGCCCATGTGAGCAACACGCCCCTGCGGGGCTACAAGATCAGCAACTACGAGGGCGGAATTTCCACGCCGCTGATCGTGAAGTGGCCCGCTGGAATCGCGAAGCCGGGAACGATCACGCCGCAGGTGGGGCATGTGATGGACATGATGCCCACACTGCTGGAGCTTGCGGGCGGCACGTATCCGAGCGAGTATCAGGGTCGCGAGATTTTGCCGGTGGAGGGCAAGAGCCTGGCTCCGATTCTTGCTGGAGCGGAGCGCGCGGGTCATGAGGCGCTATTCTGGGAGCTCAACGGCCACCGCGCGGTCCGCAAAGGCGACTGGAAGATTGTCGCCGTGCCGAAGGGCCCCTGGGCGCTGTACGACCTTGCCACGGACCGTGGCGAGACGAAGGATTTGGTGAAAGAGCAGCCGGAGAAGCTGGACGAGCTTGTCGCGCTGTATACGGCCTGGTCCGCGCGGTGCAACGAGGGACGGTAGTGATTTGTACCTCTTTGCGTCTTCGCGGCTCTGCGTGCGAGAATCGGAAATTGACGCACGCAAAGGCGCGAAGCCGCAAAGGAGTTACCATGCCCTTTCGATTTTTTCAGCTTGGTCTGTATGCCCTCGCATTGGCGCTTCCGGTTTTCGCTCGCGCCGAAGAGCCGATTGACATCGGCGCACGTCGGGAGCTCTTCGTGGACCTCGCCCTGGCCGACCGCGTGGAGGGTGGCGCCGCAATCAAGCTCCATCAACCCGTGCGGCGCGAGATCGCCATCCAATTCGACGAGCCATGGGAAGGCAATGCCAGCGGTTACACGACGGTGTTTCAGGACGGTGATATCTTCCGCATGTACTATCGCGGCCACCGCTACCTGCTAGACGATCAGCCGCTGCGTCAGGCGCAGGCGGAGGTCGTGTGCTATGCCGAAAGTGTGGACGGCATTGCGTGGACCAAACCGAAGCTGGGTCTTTTCCCGTGGAACGGCTCGACGGAGAACAACATTATCTGGATGGGCAGCGCGGAGACCCACAACTTCGCGCCGTTCAAAGACACCAATCCGAATTGCCTGCCGGAGGAACGTTACAAGGCTATTGGCGGCACGGTAACGAGCAAGGGCCTCTGGACCTTCAAATCTTCTGACGGGATTCACTGGACACGCAAGAGCGATGGACCGGTGGTTTCCAAGGGCGCGTTTGATTCACATAACACCTGTTTCTGGGATGCGGACCAGCATCGCTACATCATGTACGTCCGCTATTTCTCCGAGGACGATTTCAAGGGACTCCGCTCTATCGGCGTGTCTTATTCCACCGACTTCGAGACCTGGACCGAGCCGGTGGGGCTCAGCTATCCCGGTTCGCCGCCGCAACAGATGTACACCAACCAGGTCCTGCCGTATTTTCGCGCGCCCCATATACTCATGGGCTTCCCCACGCGCTATGTGGCCCGCCCGCTGAACACGCACGTGGCGTCACTCGACCCCGTGGAACTGCGCACGCGCCTGATCAAGGCCGACGAACGCTGCGGTACCGACTTGACCGATGGCGTTTTCATGAGCAGCCGCGACGGCCAGTCGTTCAAGCGCTGGGACGAGGCTTTTCTCCGTCCGGGACCACAGGCCGAGGGCCGCTGGATCTATGGCGACAATTACCAGGCCTATGGCCTGTGGGAGACGGCTTCCGACGTTCCCGGCGCGCCGAAAGAAATCTCCATGCTCTTCAACGAGCACGCCTGGGTGGACGAGACCCATGCGGAACGTCGCTATACCATCCGCCTGGATGGATTCACTTCCTTGAATGCTCCCCTGTCAGGCGGCGCGTTCACCAGCAGGCCGCTGATCTTCTCCGGCAAACAACTTTCGGTGAACTACGCCACTTCCGCGGCGGGCAGCCTGCGCGTGGAGATTCAGGACGCGGATGGCAAGCCGCTGCCCGGCTTCTCGCTGGAGGATTGCCTGGAGCACTACGGCGACAGCGTGGAACAGATCGTGTCGTGGAAGGGCGGAAGTGATGTGTCGTCCCTGGCGGGGAAGCCGGTGCGGTTGCGCTTTGTGCTGGCGGATGGGGACGTGTACTCGTTTCGATTCGAGGAGTAGAGACGTTCGGTGACGGCGGGGAGTCGAACCGCGCGAGAGGACAAGGTGCATTCCGGCGGACCGTGTTCCTTCTACGGTCGTCGCGATGGAAACGTGGAACTTGGCGTCTTTGGTGGGGTCGTAGCGTCGGGTCGTCTGCATGGAGTTTTCCCTCCCTGAAATTGAGTCCGGTTATGGGGAGGGTTTGATGGACCTCCCCTATAGATTAGGTGCGGACGTTGCAGTGCTGGGTAAGGAAGGGATTGCCGGGTATGGGGTTAGAGCAGGTGGTGGGAACCAGCTACTCGATACGGCGGAGCCAGGTACTGCCGCTCCCTCGCGGCACAATCACCCACGAAGTGAAAGGCGGCCGAAAGTGGACTGCAAGTTCGCCGGAGGCGACATTAGAGACGGTTTCCCGAGGGAACTCGTAGGGGCGGACAGGAGATCCTATTTTATAGGTGGCCGCCCCTGGTTTTCCTTGGGCTTCTACTTCGATTCAGGCGGCGTGGCCTTCCGGTCCAGGGAACTACGTCGGCACGCCGGACGGCAACGTTTTGCGGCTCAATACCTAGCCTGTACCTGTCAACGCTTCCCATACCCACTTGCGAGGACACAGATCGAAGACGCGCCGGAGGAGGGTTGAAAACGCGCCGAAGGCGGGCATGACTCGGAGGACAGTGTGATACCTGCTCTTCACTGTAGGTCGAAGATGCGCCGGGGCGGAAAGACTTGCACTCCCAACATCTTGCCGACTTATCCCGGCGCTTCTCCCTATTTCCTGCTATTTTTCGTTGTTTCTCGTTGCCCTACTAATTCAATCATCCTTTTATTATAGTTCTCAATGAAACCATCGATGAATTTCCTTCTTGTGTTTTGTTCCAGTTGGAATCGGAGTGAATACCCTGTAAGTTAATCACAACCTACGGAGGAATTCACAGTGAAACG